>JAFUWP010000467.1 GCA_017483405.1 Oscillospiraceae bacterium
CTGAACCTGTTACAGAAACTCCCACAGAAACTGCAACTGAACCGCCTACAGAAATCACTACCGAACCGGTCACAGAGCCTTCTGAACCGGTACAGACTATCACCGGCGATTTGACTCAGGATAATATCATTAATATTTTCGATTTGCTGATGCTCAAACGCATTGCGAATACCCCCAGCAATTACACTTCTGTACAGGTTTCAGCATGTGACCTCACTGGTGATGGGGCTGTCAATGCGGAAGATGTCCGCCTGATGCAGGATTATCTTCTTGGCCGGAAAGTGCAGTTCGCGAAAAATTACAATCAGCATTATTATGCTGTTGATGCCGAATGCTATGACGGCTGGGCAGAAACCACAAATACAGGTTTTGAAGGTTCTGCCTACTGGAATTTCAACAATGCACTGGGCAGTTACATCAACTGGACAGTTGACGCTCCCGCATACGGCGATTATAAAGTGACATTCCGTTATGCCAACGGTACAGCCGATAACCGCGCACTGAAAATTACTGTCAACGGAAATTCGGATGCTTATTATCTGGATTTCAACGGCACGGGCGCATGGACAGCATGGGAAGAAAACAGTATCGTCATTCCGCTCAAAGCCGGAAAGAATACTATCAGGACAGAATCCTCCACTGCAAACGGAGGGCCTAATATGGATTATCTGACTGTTCAGGCTTTTGATGCCTCCAGTCTTTCCGAAAATGGTTATTATTTCGCAGTTGACCAGACATGGGAACAGGGTGTTGCGGAAACACTCAATGCAGGTTATACCAAATCCGCAGGTTATGTCAATCTCGATAACAATGATACCAGCAATATCACATTCACTGTCAATGCCGAAGAAACCGGAAATTATATGACACATATCCGTTTCGCAAATGGAACGGCGGATGACCGTCAGATGAAAATCTATGTCAATGGTGATACAAGCCGTTTCTGGTTACAGTCCTTCACCGGCACTGGTGCATGGACAACATGGACGGAATTCGGAATTGTCCTCCCGCTTGTGAAAGGTATCAATACTATCAAGATGGTTTCAGCAGTCGCTGACAAGGGCGCGCCTAATCTCGATTATATCACTCTCACACTCACTGATGAACCCTACGGTGAAACGTATGACCCCGACAGTTATCAGAAAATGCTCGATGCCAATAAACCTACTGTCTTCATTCTTGGCGATTCTACAGTACAGTCCTATCGTGCAAGCTATGCTCCTCAGCAGGGCTGGGGCTATTACCTGACGGATTATTTCACCGATGCCGTCAATGTCGATAACCGCTCCATGGCCGGCAGAAGCACCAAAAAAGCTTATGACGAAGGCAGATGGCAGAGCCTTGCTGACAGCATGAAAGCCGGTGATTACGTTCTGATTCAGTTTGCTATCAATGATGCCGGAAAATCCAATGCTGACAGATATGCTCCTGTCTGCGGAAATGTCAACAGTCCGACCGAAGGTTCTTACGAATGGTATATGACACAGTTCATCAACGATGCAAAGGCCAAAGGCGGTACACCGATTCTGGTAACAACTGTCATCGGTATGGGAGCATATAACAGCTCAACAGGGAAGTTTGCCAACAGCTATACCGATTACTGCAACGCCTGCAAGAGCCTTGCGAGCAAATACAGTATTCCTTGTATCGACCTGAATACTATTATGGTGAATCATTATAACTCTGTTGGCTATAATACAGCACTTTCCTATCATCTGATGGGCGCAGTGGAAGGTTCTACAGATGGAACGCATTTCTGTGAAAAAGGTGCAAATATTGTGGCAGGACTTGTATCTCAGGATATTAAAAATCAGAAAATTGCAGGGCTTTATGGCTATGTAAAATAACTATCACACTTCTGTTTTTGCTGACATAATTGAAGAACTCCATAAGTTAATTTTTTCAAAGAAATCCCCTCTCGGAGTGCAAAAAAGCACTTTTCCGGAGAGGGGATTATTTTTTGAAAATCGAATCTCTTAGAAACCTGATTCTATTTAATTGAGCATATCGTTTGTTATCATATCATTAAATTAAACAAGCTCTATTGACTTTATATCTGAATCATGATATAATTTATTTAACATAAAAATCTGCTGAAAATTGGAATACATATAAGGATAATTATGTAAATAATCCGATGGAGGAACTATAATGGATAAAATGAAAATGGAATCTCCGAATCTCACAGACAGGAACATTGAGAAAATCGCCTCGCTGTTCCCGAACTGTATCACGGAAACCGCTGACGAAAACGGAAAACTCAAGAAAGCAATCCATTTTGAGATGCTCCGTTCTATGCTGTCGGAAGATGTCGCCGAAGGTGATGAAGCATACGAATTCACATGGGTCGGGAAAAAGTCAGCGATTGCAGAGGCGAATAAGCCCATCCGAAAAACGCTCCGTCCCTGTCCGGAAGAAAGCGTGAACTGGGACACGACAGAAAATCTCTACATTGAGGGCGATAATCTGGAAGTGCTGAAACTTTTGCAGGAAAGCTATCTCGGAAAGGTCAAGATGATCTACATTGACCCGCCGTATAATACCGGTCACGACTTTATATATCCGGATTCATTTATTATGGATAATGATGAATACGATGAGGGTACAGGATATTTTGATGAAG
>JAFUWP010000468.1 GCA_017483405.1 Oscillospiraceae bacterium
CAGAAAGAAAATATTGATGAATTCATCCGTTATGCCATTGATAAAAAAGCCTACGAAACGCAGATTATGCTGACGGATTACAAGAATGAAAACTTCGGTTTCGGGTCGATTGAAGATAAGGCAAAGGGCTTATTGCTGGATTAAATTCAGAAGTTCTTCCGGCACAGAGATAATTTTCTGTGCGCCGTGCTGTATCAGAAACGCTCTGTCACGGAAACCCCATTCCACGCTGATACACGGAATACCGGAATTTTCCGCGGTAGCAATATCAACATCAGAATCCCCGATATAGATGGCTTGTTCTGCCGGAATCTGCAAATCATGCAGAACGGCAAGCACGGCATCCGGCGCAGGTTTCCGGCGGATGCCTTCGCGTTCACCGGCAACGGCATCGAACAGCGCAGGAAAGTAATCAGCACATAATGTCTGTACGGCATAATCCGCCTTGTTGGAGACAACTGCCGTTTTCAGACCGGCTCGGCGGAGTTTCTGCAATACTTCCGGAATGCCGGCATAAGGCTTTGTATTATCGGCGCAGTGCTGGGCGTAATATTCCGTAAAATACTGATGTACCTCATTTATCAGATTTTCGGGAATCTGTTCCGTAACGGAGCGTTCTATCAGTTTCCGGATGCCGTTTCCGACAAAACAGCGGACTTCTTCTTTGGAGCGTTCGGGAAATCCTGATTTCCGGAGCGCATAATTGGTACTCAGAAACAAATCTTCGAGCGTATCCAGAATTGTACCATCCAAATCAAAGATTATCATTTTGCAGTTGTTCATGCTGTAATTCTCCTTCTGTTTCAGAGTTATTTTCTTTTCCGCATTTCAGCGCAGGGGCGAATCCGCGGAAAGCGACTTCACTTGTAAATCTGCCGAGTTCTTCCAGCGAAAACGGCAGATTTCCTTTCAGCCATTCCCGATAGATTTCCAGCGTTCCCGACAGGATAAACCGGCTGTATAATTTCATAGCATCTTCCGAAACCAGAATTTTTTCTTTATACATATTGCATATCCCGACAGTCAGTGCTTCTTTGCTCTGTTCCCAGAAGGAATCGGCATAATCCATGCGGGCGATATGCCTGAAAAATTCAAGATTATCGCTGATAATCCGGTTCAGGGCGGAATACAGGCTGACCGTATTGAAATTCTGATTGAAAAAATCCTGTTTTTCAAGCAGGGTAAGTAATTCCTGAATCAGCTGTTTGTTATAGTCCCGCATGACATCATCAGTAGTTTCATAATGCAGATAAAAAGTTTTTCTGTCGATATTAGCTTTTTTCGCCAGTTCTGTGACTGTCATTTTCATGCTTTTTTTTTCCATCAGAAGGGAAATATAGGCATTTCGGATAGCAGAACGGGTTTTCAGAACTCTTCTGTCCATGATTTTTTGTTACTCACTTTCTGTTAAAATGTAGAATATGCATCAGACTATTGCATATTGGCAATTGATTTATTGACTTGTTTATATTATAATACATACATAGGGGAAAAGTCAAGTATTTCCGGCTAACTGCAACTTGTTTTTCAAACAGAGAAAACAGAAAGAGATATTTGTTATTAAGAGAGGGAAGAATTTCATGATAAAACAAAGGGAACTGCCCCGCATGGATACCCGTACGCAAGTCCGCAGGGAAATTTGCAGGCAGGCAAGAAAGCTGGAGCAATCCGGCAGAATCGAAGTCACAAAAACATTCAGTCAGCACGGGGACTGCTCCGTGTTTGAACACTGTGCCAATGTGGCTTATGTAAGCTGTATGCTGTTCCGCAAAATGCATGTCGAAGCCGATTGGGAGGAATTAATCAACGGCGCACTTCTGCATGATTATTTTCTTTATGACTGGCATAACAAAAAAACCTGTCATCCGGCACATGCGGTCTATCATCCGACACTGGCTCTGCACAATGCACGGAAAGACTACAAACTGACCCCGAAGGAAGAAGACATTATTTTGCATCACATGTTTCCGCTGACCGTCCTGCCTCCGAAAAGTAAGGAAGCTTGGATGGTATGCCTCGCAGATAAGCTCTGTGCCCTGACGGAAACATTCGGAAAGGTGTGGGTAAGATGACACTTGAATATTTATTTTTAAATTTCATGCTGTACAGTTTTGCCGGATGGGTATTTGAAACAACAATCTGTTCATTATGGGAGAGCGGTCATTTTCTGAACCGCGGTTCTCTGTTAGGCCCTTATTGTCCTGTATACGGCGGAGGTGCATGTTTCGGAATTCTGCTGGGATTATATATTCACAATCCGGTGAAATTATTTTTCTTTTCCGCGATTCTGTGCATCATGGTAGAGTATACCGCCGCCTGTGTGCTCGAAAATATTTTCAGCATGAAGTTATGGGATTATACCGGCATGGCCTTTCAGATTCAGGGAAGAATCTGTCTGCTCGGATTCCTGTTTTTCGGCACGGCATGTACGACCATCAGCAAACTGATTCAGCCGTCTGTTATGGCGATGTTTGAAAGTACCAATCCGAAACTTCTGCA
>JAFUWP010000043.1 GCA_017483405.1 Oscillospiraceae bacterium
ACTTTCAGAACCGAGACCGAGACCGACCTGTTCGGTGAGCAGGCAGTTCTCTGCGGCGGTGTCTGCGCTCTGATGCAGGCAGGTTTTGAAACTCTGGTAGAAGCCGGCTACGACCCCAGAAATGCTTATTTTGAATGCATTCATGAAATGAAGCTCATCGTTGACCTGATTTATCAGTCTGGTTTCGAGGGCATGAGATATTCTATCTCCAATACTGCTGAATACGGCGACTACATCACCGGCCCGAAGGTTATCACCGAAGATACCAAAAAGGCTATGAAGAAGGTTCTGGCTGACATTCAGGATGGTTCTTTCGCAAAGGAATTCCTGCTGGATATGTCCGATGCCGGAAATCAGGTACATTTCAAGGCGATGAGAAAGCTCCATGCAGAACATCCTTCCGAAGTTGTCGGCAAGGAAATCCGCAAGCTCTACAGCTGGAACAGCGAAGATGACAAGCTCATCAACAACTAATTAATTTTAGAATTTATTTTCAATAGGCAAGTTATCCCGTTTCTGCGGGATAACTTGTCATATATATAAAACCTATTTATAGTAAGGGGATTTTTGATATGAACGAAAGATATACCACACCGGATGAAATTCTGAAAAGTGCTTCCGTTCCGGCAAAGCCCTCTCAGCTCCGAGAAGATACTTTCTATGATGAAAACGATGAAGAATATTCTGTTGAATTTATGCTTTCCGGCGATTTTATCGAATTCAAATCCTATGCTGAACCGGAAATGTGTCATCAGTATGAACCGTTCAGTGATGATGATTTTACTGAATATGATTCTCATCTGCCTCATTTGATGCTTGCATCGGAAGAAGATTCTAGTTTTGAAATTCCGGAAGATGACAGAACTCCGGTTCGTATCGGAAAAGCTGTCTATAAAGCAAAAATTCCTTATTATCAGCAGATGATGACTTTTTACGGATTTGAAGAAAATACGGTAATCAGTCAAATCGGTCTTGCCGGCATGGGAATGGTATATAACAAAGATACCGAAAATACTCCCCTTGAAGCAAAACTGCTCTCGGCTCTCGAAGAAGCAGTCAGAACTTATAAAGAAATCAAAATAGAATGAGGTTTTGCTATTATGATGTTTGATGCAAAAACCGCAGGCGCACACTGCGCCCCTCAGCGGTCATTATTACATGCGCTCGGTCTGACAAAAGAAGAAATGGAACGTCCGCTTGTCGGCATTGTCAGCTCCTATAACGAAATTGTTCCTGGTCACATGAATCTGGATAAAATTGTCGATGCCGTCAAAATGGGCGTGGCTATGGCCGGCGGTACACCCATCGTATTTCCGGCAATCGCTGTCTGCGATGGCATCGCCATGGGTCACAAGGGTATGAAATATTCCCTCGTAACCCGTGACTTAATCGCCGATTCTACTGAGGCTATGGCCCTCGCTCATGCGTTCGATGCCCTTGTGATGGTTCCTAACTGTGACAAGAATGTCCCTGGTCTGCTGATGGCCGCCGCCAGAGTCAACATCCCGACCATTTTCGTCAGCGGAGGCCCTATGCTCGCCGGTCATGTCGATGGCAAAAGAACCAGCCTTTCCAGCATGTTCGAGGCAGTCGGCTCTTATAAAGCCGGAAAAATCGGCGAAGATAAGCTCAATGATTACGAACTCAATGCATGTCCTACCTGCGGAAGCTGTTCCGGTATGTATACCGCTAACTCCCATAACTGCCTGACCGAAGTCCTCGGTATGGGTCTGCGCGGAAACGGTACGATTCCGGCAGTTTATTCCAGAAGAATCGAACTCGCAAAA
>JAFUWP010000469.1 GCA_017483405.1 Oscillospiraceae bacterium
ACGAAGAAGCCGCAGGCGCAAAATGGGCTATGGATGAACCCATTCCGGAAAATCTCAAGAATATCATCGTCAAGGATTTAAATGCCGATATGGAGGAAATCGTTTCTCAGGTAGATTTCGTATTCTGCGCTGTAGATATGAAAAAAGATGAAATCAAGGCTCTGGAAGAACGCTATGCAAAGGCTGAATGCCCTGTTATCTCCAATAACTCCGCTCATCGTTTCACTCCGGATGTTCCTATGGTTGTGCCGGAACTGAATCCGGAGCATATCGAAATCATCGAATCCCAGAGAAAGAGACTCGGCACAAAGAGAGGCTTTATCGCCGTGAAATCCAACTGCTCCATTCAGAGCTATGTACCGGCTCTGCATCCGCTGAGAAAGTTCGGTCTGAAGAATGTTCTGGCTTGTACCTATCAGGCAATTTCCGGCGCAGGTAAGACCTTCGAGACATGGCCGGAAATGGTTGACAATCTGATTCCGTTCATCGGCGGCGAAGAAGAAAAATCTGAACAAGAACCGCTGAAAGTATGGGGCGAAATCAAGAACGGCGAAATCGTCAAGGCAGAAACTCCGAACATCACAACTCAGTGCCTGCGTGTTCCGGTTTCCAATGGCCATACTGCCGCTGTATTCGTAACTTTTGAGAATAAGCCCTCTAAAGAAGAAATTCTGAAGCTCTGGGAAGAATTCAAGGGCGTTCCGCAGGAACTGGAACTTCCTTCTGCTCCGAAGCAGTTCATTCACTATTTTACAGAAGATAACAGACCGCAGGCAAAACTGGACAGAATGCTCGAAGGCGGCATGGCTGTTTCTGTCGGCCGTCTGCGCGAAGATGCTCAGTATGATTACAAGTTTGTATGCCTGTCTCACAACACTTTGAGAGGCGCAGCCGGCGGCGGCGTTCTGCTTGCCGAACTGCTTGCTGCAAAGGGCTATTTCGACTGATAACTTAAAGCGAGGTTTTAGCTTATGAAACATACTATTTTTACTGGTGCGGCTGTTGCCATTACCACACCATTCAATCTGGATGGTTCTATCAATTATGAGGGACTCGGTAAGAATATCGACTATCAGATTGACAACGGCACAGATGCCATTGTGATATGCGGTACAACCGGTGAATCTTCCACAATGACCGATGCCGAACATCGTGAATGCATCAAATTTGCTGTTGATTATACCAATCACAGAATTCCGGTCATCGCCGGAACAGGCAGTAATGATACGCGCTATGCTATCGAACTTTCTGTAGAAGCGCAGAATCTCGGTGCTGATGGTCTTCTTCTGGTAACGCCTTACTATAACAAAACAACACAGGCCGGACTGCTTGACCATTTCACAATCATCGCGAACAGCGTCAAGATTCCGATTATCCTGTATAACATCCCCAGCAGAACCGGCATGAATATCGCTGTCGAAACGGTTGAAAAACTCGCCCAGCATAAGAATATTGTCGCTATCAAGGAAGCATCCGGCAATATCAGCTATACCGCGCAGATTGCGGCATCCTGCGGCGATTTGCTCGACATCTACAGCGGCAATGATGACATGATTGTTCCGATTATGTCTCTCGGCGGCAAGGGTGTTATCTCCGTACTGTCCAACATTCTGCCGAAGGAAACGCATGAAATCACCCAGCTCTGTCTTGATAATGATTTCAAGAAGGCCGGAGAACTCCAGCTCAAGTATCTGGAATTAATCAACTCTCTGTTCTGCGAAGTCAACCCGATTCCGGTTAAAGAAGCGATGAACCGTCTCGGTATGGCCGCAGGTGCTTGCAGAATGCCTCTGACCAAGATGAATGCCGACAATGTCGCAAGACTCATGTCCGCTATGCAGAGACTTGGTATGCCCGTTTCCGTTGTTGACTGATTCTGCATCAGGAGGATGAAAATCATGGAACAGACAAAAATTTTAATTTCCGGCGCATCCGGAAAGATGGGTCACGCTGTTGCGGCGGCAGTATCCGGACGGGATGACTGCATCATCAGCGCAGGCATCGACATCAGAACGGAATCTTATGCAGATTTCAAAATTTATGAAGATTTCTCCGC
>JAFUWP010000470.1 GCA_017483405.1 Oscillospiraceae bacterium
ATTGATTTCTGAAAATCTTGTTTCGGCGCGTTCTTCATAGGCGAAGGCCTTGACAAGTTTCTGACTGCTGACGAGTTCCTCCGTCAGTGCGCCGATGTCGCCTCTTAATTTCGACTGTTTCTGAAAGGCATTATGTGACAGGGATGTGATTTTTCCGGCCACAATCAGGGAAAGCGGAGTCATCAGCATGACAATCACGGTAATTTTGAGATTGATAGTCAGCATAAAAATCAGCGTTCCGATAATTGTCACGATTCCGGTGAATAACTGCGCGAATCCCTGCAATAAGCCATCGGATAAGATTTCAATATCGGAGATGACTCTTGCAATCATATCACCTCTTGCGTGACTGTCGATATACGAAACGGGCATTTCTTCGAGTTTGGCAGTCAGTTCGGAACGGAGATTCTTCACTGTTCCGAAGGCTAATCTGTTGATAAACAGACTTTCCAGAAACTGAAAAATTCCGCTGACAAGCACCAGAATTCCTAATATCAGGGCGATTCTGCCGAGTCCGGCGAAATTCACCTGATTCACACCAACTGCATAATCGATTGCTTTGCCAATCATGACAGGCACTATCAAAGAAAGCGAAATGCCCGTCAGAGTGCAGAAAATTGTCAGAATCAGATACCCCCAGTAAGAACGGCAATATTTCAGAATTCTAAGAATCGTATGTTTCATTTCTGTCCTCCTGACTGCATCTGTGATGCATAAATTTCCTGATAGATGTCACAGTTCTGCAATAATGTTTCATGTGTGCCCTGACCGACACATTTTCCGTCATCGAGGACGAGAATCCAGTCGGCATTCATGAGCGAAGTGGCTCGCTGTGAGATGATGATTTTCGTCATCCCCTGACACTGATTTTTCAGAGCATGTCTTAATCTGGCATCTGTTGCGTAATCCAGTGCGCTCATGCTGTCATCCAGAATGAGAATATCCGGTTTTCCGGCTAAGGCTCTGGCGATGGTGAGACGCTGTTTCTGACCACCGGAAAGATTTCTTCCTCCCTGTACAAGATGGGTATTCAGTCCGTACTGGAGCGAATTGACAAAATCAGCCTGTGCGATTTCGATAGCCTGTTTCATATCTGATTCTGAAATAGATTCATCAGCAAGGCGGAGATTTTCGGCGACTGTTCCGGTAAATAATACAGCTTTCTGCGGAACAAGGCCGATTTTCCGATGCAGAGCCTTTAACTGATAATTTTTGATATTCTTCCCGAAAATGCGGATTTCTCCGTTATCGGCATCATAACTTCTGGAAATCAGGCTTGCGAGAGTCGATTTTCCTGAACCCGTTCCCCCGATGATGCCGAGTGTCTGTCCCTTCTGTAAGGTGAAACTGATATTTGCAAGTGCCTTGTCACCAGCACCGGCATAAGAGAAATCGACATCCGAAAAAGCAAGAATTTCGCCAGATTCGGGAACTTCCGGAAGTTCCGTGCCGTCCTGCATGGAAGATTTTGTTTCCAAGATTTCGGCAACTCTCATAGAAGATGCCTGTGCTTTTGTGAGAATCACTATCAGATTGGCGAGTGCAATCATGGCTAATAAAATCTGGGTCATATAGTTTGTGAAGGCCGTCAAATCGCCCTGACTGAGCCTTCCGGTATCGACATGAATTCCCCCGAACCATAACACCGCGACAATTCCGAGATTCATAATCATGAACGTCAGCGGATTCAGCACGGCGGAAATCTTTCCGACCTGAATCATGCTCTGTTCGAGGTCAGCGCATTCCTCC
>JAFUWP010000471.1 GCA_017483405.1 Oscillospiraceae bacterium
AACGGTTCTGTATCAGCCTCAGTTCAATCCTATCAGTTTTCTGGAAACTGTGCAGAAATATAAAATCAACATCATTCAGCTGACATCGACACTCGCGAAAGTACTTCTCTCGACACCGGATTTCGAGAAATATGACTTGTCCAGTGTGAGAATCTGCTATTTCGCCGGCGAAGTTCTCCCGAAGGAAATCGCCGATACGTTCGTGAAGAAGCTCGGCATCCGCGTAATTAACATCATTGGTTCTTCCGAGACATGCACCATGGTCGTATGGGATTCCGCGAAAGACGGCGATTCCGACCCCAGCGACTTCCGGAAACTGCCGTTCACGGAATTCCGTGTTATCGACCAGAATCATCAGGATGTCGCCGAGGGCGAAACTGGTGAACTCTGCGTATTTACCGAAGGTGTCATCACGGAATATTTCGGCAATCCGGAACTTTCTGCTGAAAAGATTCTCAAAGATGAACACGGTCACAGATGGTTCTGTACGGGCGATTTGGTGAATAAACTTCCGGATGGTGTTGTCAGATTCGCCGGCAGAAGCAAGCGCATCATCAAGCGCGGCGGAAATCTGGTTCATGCCGAAGAAGTCGAAGCCTGCCTGCTGACACATCCGAAGATTGCGGCGGCGGCCGTAACGGATGAACCGCATCCGGTTATCGGTCAGCAGATTGTCGCCTACATCCAGCCGAAAGGCGATGAACGCATCACCAGAGGCGAACTCGCAAGATATTTTGATGGCAAACTTTCGGCCTACAAAGTGCCGGATAAAGTCGTTCTTGTCGAAGAAATCCCGAAGGACATCGGCAAGATTCAGTTTAAATATTTAAGAAAAAAGGAGTATCAATAATCATGAATAATCTCGATTGGAATGAATTCAGACAGCAGATTTCCGACTATGTTGGTGTAGATGCATCTGAAATTACAGAAGATACTGACGTATATGATGATTTGTATCTGGATTCGCTGGGGCTGTTCGGGCTCGGCTCGCATATCACGGAAACTTATAAGCTGAATATTCCGCTTTCTCTGGTGGCATCCATCAGCAAGGCAGGGGAAATTTTCAAGCTCCTGAACGAAAAGGGCACACCGGTCACTGAGGAATAATTCATGCTGTTATGTTTTCTGCCTCATGCCGGAGGTTCGGCGAAAAGTTACAGTTCGTTCCGGCGGTTTCTGCCGAAATCCCTGAACGTCCTGCCGATGGAGCTTTCCGGACGGTTTACGCGTTCGGATGAGCCTGTTCTCACAGAGATTTCCGCATGTGCCGGAAATCTGCTGGATAAGCATCAGGATGTACTGATGCAAGAGCCGTATGCCTTGTTCGGGCACAGTATGGGAACTCTGCTCAGTACGGAGCTGGTTCGTCAGGCGAAGAAACGGGGAATGCCTCTGCCGGTGCATGTATTTCTGTCCGGCCGATGCGCTCCTGATGATGCGGTGAAACCGTTCGGCAATATCGAACAGGTTTCGGATGCCGAAATTGTGAATTTCTTTTCCGGAAACGGACTGACACAGAATTCTCCGATTCAGGATGATGCCCTGATGCAGATGCTCAACCGGACACTCTGCACGGATGTCCGCATGGCGGAGCGGTATGCCGTTTCGCCGGAGGATGTGAAATTTCCATGTGATATGACCGTGCTTTACGGTACGGAAGATACCATGCTGACCGGAGAATCCATGCACGGATGGGAGCGGTTCGCGGAGAAATCCTGCGAAGTTCTGCCGTTTTCCGGCGGACACTTCTATTATGCGGAGCATAAGCCGGAAATCTGTAAGATAATCACTTCCAGATTATCCGCCTATGCAGATTTTACATGATAACAAGCCGGACAGGAAATTCTGTCCGGTTCTGTTTTATCCAGAAAGGATGTTGTTTGATGATAAAAGAAATTGTAAAAGACCCGATTTTTCTGAGTCAGAAATCGGAAAAGGCTACGAAAGAAGATTTACAGGCGGTTACGGATTTAGCTGACACGCTCCATGCGAATCGGGAACGATGTGTCGGGATGGCCGCCAATATGATAGGCATCAGAAAGACGATTCTCGCGGCGATGATTTCCGGCAAGGTGCAGATTATGATAAATCCGGAAATCACGGCGCATTCCGCGGTGGAGTATGAAACCGAAGAAGGCTGTCTGTCCCTGAACGGCACGAGAAAAATCAAGCGATGGAAAAGCATTACAGTGACGTATCTGGATAAGAATTTTAAAAAGAAAAAGGGCATTTTTAGAGATTTTGAAGCCCAGATTATCCAGCATGAAATGAATCATTTCGATGGCATAATTATTTAAGAAAGAAGGTGTCTCTATGAAGTATTTGATTCTGAAAATCATCGAAGAAGATTATGGATGTGAAGGCATTCCGGAGGGAGAAGAACTGCTTTGCCGTGTACTGTTACAGGACGAATCCGGCGAACAGGTCTGGAAAAAACTTCCGGACAGTCTGCTGACAGAACAGCATCTTGAAGAAGGCGACAGCCTGATATTATAATATCCGCTTGCAAAAATTCTGATTTTGTGCTATAATAGTTATACCGATTCAGCGGATTCTGAAAAGCTCCCGAAATCGCGCAAAATCGGGAAAATCCGTGATTTCTGAAATACAGGGAAGTTTCCGGAGTCACAGATTTTTTACAGAATATTCACATCATATCAGAAATCCGGAAACAGAAATACAGAAAAAATCCGTGATTTCCGGAATTCACAGAAAATTTACAAAATCAGATAACAGGGGGAATTGATTATGAAAAAATATCTCAGCGTGATGCTGTCAGCGGTTCTGTTCGCCTCCATGACGGCCGGATGTTCCAAACAGGAAGAAGCACCTGCGGAAGAATTCGAGAATATTCATCTGACCATCGCGAGCGACCTCGCGCCGGAAGATATTCTTGTCGAGCAGATTACCAAATTTCAGGAGCTGAATGCAGATAAAGTCAATCTGAATTATACTATCAAAGACCAGCAGGAAGATAATATCCTGAAAAGTCCGCGGCAGGCATCGGATATTTTCTGCATCGCGAATGACCAGCTTGATGAACTGTATCAGAATCACATTCTGATGGAGATTACAGAAAATAAAGATGCCGTGATTGCATCCGTGGGCGGTGAGCAGAGCACGGCGGCACAGACTTCGATGCGTGACGGGAAACTGTATGGCTATCCGCTTTCTTCGGGGAATGGCTATTTTCTGTACTATAACAAAGCCTATTTTTCGGAATCGGATATTGCCCAGCTGGATACGATTCTGGATATTTCCGCGAAGAACGGCAAGAAATTCACAATGGATTTCAGCAGTGGCTGGTATCTGTTTTCGTTCTTCAAGGGGGCTGGTCTGAATCTGGAATATAACCAAGAAAAGGCCGCCAATATCTGCAACTGGAATGCGACCAACACGGAACATACAGGGGTTTCTGTTGCGGAATCGCTCCTGAACATCACCGGACATGAGGGATTCGCATATTATCCGAACAGTGAATTTGTGGCACATGCCGCAGATGATGTCATTGCTGGAGTCAGCGGACAGTGGCACGCCGAAGAACTCGCCGCCGCATGGGGTGACAATTATGCCGCCGCGAAGCTCCCGACTTACACGCTTGACGGCGAACAGGCACAGATGGCTAGTTTTACAGGTTATCGGATTGTGTGTGTCAATGCCTATACCGAACATGCGAAATGGGCATCCCGTCTTGCGGAATATCTCACAAATGAAGAAACTCAGCTGAAGCGTTTTGCATCTGTCGGGCAGTGTCCTGCCAATGTCAGCGCGGCGAATTCCGATGAAGTCAAGGCATCGCCGGCAGTCGCCGCCACGGCGGAACAAGCTCCTTATGCGTATATTCAGCATGTAGCTGACCCGTTCTGGGATGCCTCCGGAGAATTCGGCCTGACGATGGCGGAAGGCAATCCGAAGAATGAAAATTTACAGAATCTGCTTGACAGAATGGTCGGAAAAATCATCGTTCCGGTCAAGACGAAATAAAAAAACAATCCCGACCGTGCTGGTCGGGATTTTCTGTTATCGGTTATTTGAAATAAGATTTGACTGTAGCATAT
>JAFUWP010000472.1 GCA_017483405.1 Oscillospiraceae bacterium
ATCAGCCTGTCAGAATGGAACTCTGGGGCGATGAAATTGATACTATCTCTTATTTCGATACCGATACCCAGCGCAGAGGGGAAACGATTCCGGAAGTGATGATTTCTCCTGCACTGGAAGTGCTTGCCCATCCGGAGGAACTGAAAGAAAAAATCAGAATGCTTTCCGGCAAAATCCGCGGAAAATATAAAGATAAGATTCAGGAAAATCTGAATCATGATATTGACCGCATGGATGCCGGCTTGCAGATTATCAATACAGATAAATATTATTCCCTGATTTATGACAGAAATTACTACTTGACGGATTATCTTTCGGGGATGATAATTCTCTGTGAATTTCCGGATATTCAGCGTCATGCGCAGGCACTGACCGTTCAGAGACGGGAAGATTTACAGATGCTCTATGAACAGGGGATTCTGTGCCGGAATCTGCCGGATGGCGTTCTTGAATTTTCAGAATTTCAGAGCATGATTGCAGAAAGAAAATCCGTTTATGTCAGTCAGTTTTTACAGGGGAGTGAACGAATCGCCTTCCGGAAAATCATCAGCATGGAGGCGATGCAGAATGCTACATGGGGCGGTGAAATCCGTCAGCTTCTGGAAGATTTGGAAGAATATACTTCTCACGGCTATCGGGTGATTCTGGCTGTCGGAAGTGAAAAGACACTCCCGATTCTGGTGAATGACTTGCAGGAAAGCGGAATCCGGTGCAGTATCGCGCAGGAAGACGATTCCTGTCCGGCCGGAGCAGTCCTTGTCACGGCGCGGAGCATTTCGGGAGGATTTTCCTATCCGGAGAATAAAACTGCCTTAATCGTCCAGACGAAAATGCACAGCTCACGGAAACGCCGTCAGAAACATAAAGCCGGTATGGAAATTCAGAGTCTTTCTGATTTGCATACCGGAGATTTAGTCGTTCATGCCATGCACGGAGTCGGCAGATTTCTGGGAATTCATAAACTGGAAATGGAAGGCATCGCCAAGGATTATATCACAATCCAGTATGCCGGAACGGAAAAGCTCTATGTTCCGGTGACCCAGTTAGATTTAGTATCCAGATACATCGGCGCGCAGGATGAGGGGAATGTCAAGCTGAATCGGCTTTCCTCTCCGCAGTGGCAGAAAACCTGCAACAACGTCCGGAAAGCCGTCCGCGATATGGCAGAAGAACTCATGAAGCTCTATGCCAAGCGCGAAAAAAGTGAAGGATATGCCTTTTATCCGGATGATGAAATTCAGCATAGATTTGAAGAACGCTTTCCTTATGCCGAAACTGATGACCAGTTACAGAGCATCGGGGAAATCAAGGCCGATATGGAGCGTTCCCGTCCGATGGATAGGCTTTTGTGCGGAGATGTCGGATTCGGAAAAACGGAAGTCGCATTCCGTGCGGCGATGAAATGTGTTCTCAGTGACAGGCAGTGTGCGATTTTAGCACCGACTACGGTATTGGCCCTACAGCATTACAGAACCGCGCTCCAGAGATTTGACCAGATGCCTGTCAGAATCGAGATGCTTTCGCGTTTCAGAACGCCGAAGGAACAGAAGAAAATTCTTGCTGATTTGGAAAAAGGCAAGATTGACATCATCATCGGGACACACAGAATCGTCCAGAAAGATGTGAAATTTCATGCGCTGGGGCTTGCCGTCATTGATGAGGAACAGCGTTTCGGCGTAGCGCATAAGGAAAAGTTTAAAGAAATCTTCGCCGGCATCGATGTGCTGACGCTTTCGGCGACACCGATTCCGAGAACGCTCAACATGGCCTTATCAGGAATCCGTGATATGTCGGTACTGGCTGACCCGCCGCAGGACAGATACCCTGTGCAGACGTATGTGACGGAATATCAGGAAGGCATCATCATGCAGGCGATTTCGAGAGAACTCAAGCGCGGCGGACAGGTATATTATATCCACAACCGGATTGATACCATCCAGAACTGTGCCGCACGGATTCAGGGCATGTTTCCGGATGCCAAGATTGCAGTCGCTCACGGCCGGCTCTCAGAAGATGAGATGTCCGAAATCTGGCAGGGAGTTGTCGAAAATGAAATTGATATTCTGGTCTGCACAACGATTATCGAAACGGGTGTCGATGTTGCTAATGTCAATACGCTGATTATTGAAGATTCTGACAGACTGGGATTAAGCCAGCTGTATCAGCTGAGAGGGCGTG
>JAFUWP010000473.1 GCA_017483405.1 Oscillospiraceae bacterium
ACTTCTCAGATTATGAAAGAGATGCTGACTGCTTTGTTCCGGAAACATCGTCCCCACTGGAACTGGAAAGCTCTCGGCCTTGTGATTGATGTCTGCTTTGATGAAACGCTTGCCGATGCTGACCATTCCAAAACCCTCAGTATGCGTGAGGCACTTGTCTATTCTGCATCGCTGTCGCTGGATTCCCTTGCAAGCGGAATCGGTGCAGGAATCCAGAAAGAATTGATTCCTTCTTGTCTGCTTCTGACTTTTTGTGCCGGATTTCTCCTGACTCTTGCCGGCATCCGGCTCGGAAAAATATGTCATGCGAAATATCGGCTTTCATGGCTTGGCGGTGTCATGCTCCTGATGCTTGCTTTCTGCCGGCTGTTCTGTTCCACGTGAAACATAAAAACACCGCTGACCTGAATCAGCGGTGTCTGTAATTATTCTTCTTCGGTTTCGGGTTCGGGATTCATCGAAGAATGTGAGAAAACTGCCTGTTCTCCTGTCTCACCCGTGCGGATTCTCATCGCGTTCCGGATTTCACTGCTGAAAATCTTTCCATCGCCGTGATGTCCCGTGAATGCATTTTCACGGATAATCTGCATGACTTTTTCTTCCCACTGCTCTGAACCGAGTACAACTTCAATCTTGATTTTCGGCAGCATAGTCACCGGAATGTTCCGAGGTCCGCGGACATATTTCTTCACGCCATGCTGTGCGCCGCATCCCATTACCTGATAACAGGTGATGCCGTGTACATTTATCTTTGCCAGTGCATCAAGCACATCATCCATTTTTTCTTCACGGATATAAGCCTCAATTTTTATCATCATGTCAAATACCCCTTTCTCTTAGTCAAGACCATTGAATGACGGATATGCACTTTCATCATGCTGGGTGCGGTCGAGGCCAAGCCGTTCATCTTTCTTATCGACACGAAGGTCATGGGTGAGTAATTTTGTCAGTCCGTAGCAAATCAATGTGCCGACAATCGCAACGGCAATGCTGATGACGATACTCAGAATCTGTACGCCAAATAACTGAACATCACCAAATAACAAACCATTCCAGCGCGCATCCGGATTAATGGATGTCTGCGCAAACAGTCCTGTACAGATACCGCCCCAGATTCCTCCGACTCCGTGACATCCGAACGCATCCAGTGCGTCATCATAGCCGAATTTTTCTTTTGCGACAGAAATCATTGTGAAACATACAGGAGATGTCGTGAATCCGATTATCAGTGCCGCCCATACCGGAACATAGCCTGCCCCAGGTGTGATGCCTACCAGTCCGGCTACCAGTCCGGTACATGCGCCTACAAATGTGGGCTTGTGATTTACAACTTTATCGCAAAGCATCCATGATAACATGCCGGCTGCGGAAGATACCGCTGTTGTGATAAAGGCATGAACTGCCAGTCCGTCCGCTGCAAGTGCAGAACCTGCATTGAATCCAAACCATCCGAACAGCAGGATAAATGCGCCTGTTGCAATCATTGGAATATTATGCATCCTGTAATTTGCTTCGCCGAGGTCACAGCGTTTTCCTAACAGAATACATAACAATAACGCACTGATACCAGATGTAATATGTACTACATTTCCGCCTGCAAAGTCAATCGAACCGATTTCTTTCAGAAATCCGCCTGCGCCCCATACCATGTGCGCCATCGGATAATATACTATCAGTGTCCAGAATACCAGAAATAAAAACAGAGAACGAAATTTCATTCTGCCTGCAACTGCACCTGTAATCAGTGCCGGTGTAATCACGGCAAACATCATCTGAAATATGCAGAATACCATATTCGGAATGCCTCCGCCTTCGGTATACGGTTCTGTCAGGGATACTCCGTTCAGCCCCAGCCATTCCAGACTGCCGATAATACCGCCGTGGTCCTGTCCGAATGACAGCGAATAGCCGAACAGCATCCACATAACTATCCCAGTGCCAATCGTAAAAGTCGATGCAAACATCGTATTGATGACGTTCTTTCTCCGTACCAGTCCGCCGTAAAATAACGACAGCCCTGGTGTCATGAAAAATACCAATGCCGAACATATCAGCATAAAACCGATATTTCCTGTATTCATAAAAAACACTCCTCTGAATCTCAATCGCCGCATCCTACCGGAATTTCTGTTTTCTGCTTTTCGGAACGCCTTTGTCCGAAAAGAAAAAAAGCCCCTAAAGCAATACTTACACATTGCTTATAGGGACGACTTTGTTCCGGTTATTTGCTTTCTCTTATTTCTGAAAAGCTTTTCAATATTTGCATTATAGCATACATTTAAAAATAAATTATGAACAAATTATTAATTTTCTGTTAATTTATATTTCTCTCTGCACATACTTGCATTTCAACCCAGAATATGCTATAATAAATTTATCTACTATTTTCAGAAAGGAATGTTTCTCATGAAGATTGAAACAAAATGCCTGCATGAAGGTTATCAGCGCAAAAATGGTGACCCAGGCGCACTCCCTATCGTCCAGAGTACTACTTATGTATTTGATTCTACTCAGCATATCGCTGATTTGTTCGATATGCCTACAGAATACATGTATTCCAGATTCGCTAACCACACTGTCGATGCTGTCGAAAAGAAAATCGCAGCTCTCGAAGGCGGTGCAGCTGCAATGTGTACTACCAGCGGTCAGGCTGCATCTCTGCTCTCCGTCCTCAATCTCTGCAATGCAGGTGACAGTATCATAGCCATCAGCTCCCTTTATGGCGGTACTATCAATCTGTTCGCCGTTTCTCTTAAGAAATTCGGCATCAAGTGCATTTTCGTTGACCCCGAAGCTACTGACGAAGAATTACAGAACGCTCTCGAACCGAATACTAAACTTGTTTTCGGCGAAACACTTGCGAATCCTGCTCTCAATGTCTTCGATATTGAACGATTTGCTAACTTCGCTCACCGGAATAAAATTCCGCTGATTGTCGATAATACCTTCCCGACTCCTATCCTCTGCCGTCCTATCGAATTCGGTGCGGATATTGTGATTCATTCCACTACTAAATATATGGACGGACATGCCCTTCAGGGCGGCGGCGTGATTGTCGATTCCGGTAACTTCGACTGGACTAACGGCAAGTTCCCTGAATTCACTGAACCCGATGAGAGCTATCACGGCGTTGTTTATTCCGAAACATTCGGCAATATTGCCTATATCATCAAGGCAAGAATGCAGCTCATGCGCGATTTCGGCTGTTATCCTGCGGCAAATTCCGCTTTTCTGCTCAATCTCGGTCTTGAAACTCTCGCTGTCCGTATGGCCAAATACTGCGAAAATGCTATGACTGTCGCAGAATTCCTCAAAAATAACGAAAATGTCGAATCCGTCAGCTATCCTGCTCTGGAAGGCGATAAATATCACGAAAGAGCTAAAAAATATCTCCCTAACGGCACAAGCGGTGTTATCTCCTTCGTTATCAAGGGCGGCCGCGAACGTGCTACCAGATTCATGGATGCCCTCAAACTCGCATCCCGTGAAGTGCATGTCGCTGACATCCGTACCTGCGTTCTGCATCCGGCCAGTATGACCCACCGTCAGCTTACCGATGAACAGCTTATCGCCGCTGGTATCAATGCAGGCCTTATCCGGTTCTCTGTCGGCCTCGAAAATACGGATGATATTCTCGATGACCTGAAACAGGCTTTTGCTAATTCTTAATTATCTGAAACGGAGGTTTATTTATTATGAAATATTATATCGGTATCGACCTCGGCGGTACAAATATCGTTGCCGCTGTTGTAGATGAAAATTATCAAATTCTGACTAAAGCAAGCACCAAAACCAACCGTCCCAGACCTGCCGAAGAAATCGCGGACGATATGGCCGCTATGGCACTCAAAGCCGTCAAGGATGCAGGACTCACCCTCGACCAGATTGAATGGGTTGGCGTAGGTACTCCAGGACTTGCCAACAGTCAGACCGGTATTGTCGAATTTTCCAATAATCTCGGCTTCGTCAATACCCCTCTCGCTGATTATATCAAGAAACATATCGACAAACCCGTCTTTGTCGAAAATGATGCCAATGCCGCCGCTTATGGCGAATATGTCGCAGGTGCTGCCAAAGGTGCGAAAAATGCTGTCTGCATCACGCTCGGTACAGGTGTCGGCGGCGGTATCATCATTGATGGTAAGATTTATGCCGGCTCAAACTTCGGCGGTGCGGAAATCGGTCATACTGTCATTCAGGTGGATGGTGCTCCCTGCTCCTGCGGCAGAAAAGGCTGTTTTGAAGCCTATTCCTCTGCGACTGGCTTAATCCGCATGACAAAGGAGAAAATGGAACAGTGCCCTGATTCTGCTCTGCATACCATTACTGCCGAACGCAATGGCAAAGTCTCCGCAAGAACCGCTTTCGATGCTATGCGTCAGGGCGATAAGGCCGGTAAGGAAGTCGTTGACGACTATATCAAATATCTTGCCGCTGGTATCACCAATACTATCAATATCTTCCAGCCGGATGTGCTCTGCATCGGCGGCGGTGTCTGCAACGAAGGTGACCCGCTTCTGCTCCCGATGAAAGCTCTTGTCGAACAGGAAGTCTATACCAGAAATTCTCCGAAAAATACCAAAATCGTCATCGCCGAACTCGGCAACGATGCCGGCCTTATTGGTGCGGCATTCCTCGGCGCGGCGCAGAAATAAGTGATTTCTCATCATCATAAGCAAAATCACCGCTGACAGCGGTGATTTTCTTTTTCCTGATTCAAAATAAAAACGACCGTATTTTCATACGGCCGTTTTCTTATGATTCAGAATTACTGAATTACTTTACGTTGAAGACCTGTCTGTCAGCAGTAACATCCTTGTTTGCTGTTGTGGTAACAGCTACTCTGTAAGTATACTTGCCTGCACCCAGCTTGTTGAATGTGATGTATTTATCAACATTCTTCAGGTCATAGCTCTTAGCGTTCGGAGCAACAGACTTGCTTGTCACGAGCTTGTTATTGGAATCATAAACAGCTACTGTGACTGCCTTGATAGTATCATTGGAAGATACAGTACCCTTTACGCTGATTGCCTGTCCTTTGGAAATGGTTTCGGGAATACTTGTGCCATTGGTAAGCGTTACGCCCTTTGTCGTTGTTCCCTGAGTACTGTCAGTTGTGGATGTTGCAGATGTCGCATTGCCGACTGTAAAGTTCTTGTTGACAATCACATAGTTGCTGTTGTTGGCATTGCTTGCAAATACCATATAAGTATAATTGCCGTCTGTCAGCTTGTTGAATTCTACATAGTTATCCAGCTTGGAAACATCGTAGCTCTTAGCGTTCGGGACTGCTGTCTTGCCGGTTACCAGCTTCTTGTTGCTGTCATATACGCCGACTGTTACAGATGTCAGATTGGAGGAAGAAGATGTGACTGTGCCCTTAATGGTCAGGCAAGCACCCTTCTTGAGCGTATCCGGTACGTTTGTACCGTTTGCGATTGTCATCACATCAGTGCCGTCAGATACGTTGAATGCCTGATTTACCAGTTCATAGTTCTTGTTTGCACCGTTGCTTGCGATGACTTTATAATTATAAGAAC
>JAFUWP010000044.1 GCA_017483405.1 Oscillospiraceae bacterium
ATTTGAAATCATGGAGCAGGAACAGACGGATAAAATCGCATCGGAACGGAAAATGCAGGTCGGTACAGGTGACCGTTCCGAACGCATCCGGACTTATAACTATCCGCAGGGGCGCATGACTGACCACCGAATCAATCTGACGCTCTACCGTCTGGAGAGTATCCTCAACGGCGATTTGGATGAAATTTTTGATGCGCTTGCAACAGCAGACCAAGCGGCAAAACTAGCGGGGCAAAATGCATGAATACAAGATTATTACAGAACAAAAAAGAAGATTTACAAACAGCCGCACAGCTTATCCGGAACGGTGAACTAGTCGCATTTCCGACAGAAACCGTTTACGGACTCGGTGCGGATGCCAGAAAAGAAGATTCCGTCCGTTCGATTTTTACAGCAAAGGGCCGGCCGGCCGATAATCCGCTGATTGTTCATATTGCGGATATTTCCATGCTGGACAGCATCGTGAAGGATGTTCCGCCTCTTGCGCTGACACTTGCGGAACATTTCTGGGCAGGCCCTCTCACGATGGTACTTCCGAAACGGGATTGCATTCCGGATGTGACATCCGGCGGACTGCCTACAGTCGGCGTGAGGATGCCAGCCCATCCGGTTGCAAGGGAACTGATTCGGATTTCCGGCTGTCCGATAGCCGCACCATCCGCGAACCGTTCCGGACGTCCCAGCCCGACAACGGCAAAGCATGTCATGGACGATATGAATGGCAGAATTTCCGCTGTCCTCGATGGCGGTCAGTGTGAAGTCGGTGTGGAATCGACAGTTATCTGTTTTGATGATGCCGAAACGATTCACATCCTCCGCCCTGGTCTGATTTCTCTGGAAGATTTAACCCCTTATGCGAAACATGTCTATGTGGATAAAGCTGTTTTTCAGCAGATTTCCGCAGATACAAAAGTCGCCTCCCCAGGGATGAAATATAAGCATTACTCACCGAAGGCGAAAATTCTTCCTGTCGATGCACCGGATTTTGAAACTTTCCGGAAGTATGTCACCGGACATTTACAGAATCATACTTACTGTCTGTTATTCGATTCTGACCCCGAAATAGAAGGCATTGCCTGTCTGCATTACGGCGATGACGGCGCACATCAGGCGCATGATTTATTTTATCGTTTTCGGGAACTGGATGAACTCGGCGCGGAGCTGGTCTATGTCCGTATGCCTGAGCAGACAGGTGCAGATTTATCGGTTTATAACAGACTGATGCGCGCCGCCGGATTCGAGGTGATTCGCTTATGAACGGGGAACATCATACTATCGTAGTCGGCCTGACCGGTCAGACAGGCGCAGGGAAAAGCACCGTTTCGGAAATTTTTGTGAATCACGGATTTGCGCTGATTGATGCTGACCAAATCGCACGTGAAGTGGTGGAAATCGGCAGGCCATGCCTTGCGGAATTGTTTGATTATTTCGGGGATGATGTCCGGAATCCGGATGGCAGTCTCAACCGGAAGGCACTTGCCAAAATCGCCTTTACAGATAAGAGAAAGCTGGAAAGTCTGAACAGTATCTGTTATCCGTTCATCACGGAAGAAATTTTCCGGAAAATCAATCAGTTTGCGGAGCAGGACTGTCATTTCATTCTGCTGGATGCGCCGACTCTCTTTGAAAGCCGAGCATCTGATTTCTGTGATATGATTATCTCTGTCGTAGCGAATCCGGAACTCCGGCGCGCCAGAATCATGATGCGCGATAACATGACCGAAGAATCAGCCAGAGAGCGCATGAATGCCCAGCTTGATGAAGCGTTTTTCATTCAGCATTCAGATTATGTGATTCACAATAACGGCAATCTGAAACAGCTTTCGGAGCTTTCCGGAGAAGTTGCCGATAAAGTCAAGATTTATTTATCAAATTAAATAAATATTTTTTAGAAAGAAGTGTTTGCTATGCCTAGAAAAGAAAAAAATGAAGTGCAGGAACTGAAGGAAAGATTATTCTCTCAGCCGAAAC
>JAFUWP010000045.1 GCA_017483405.1 Oscillospiraceae bacterium
CAAGCAAATCTTTCTGCGTTTCCAGCGGAAACCGGAATTTCCTGATATAATAAATAATATTGACGAATTCCTGAAAGTTCTGTTTTTTTCGGGTATATTCAATCCATTCGCAGAAGATGCTTTTTCCGGTATCTTCTTCCTGTCTGCAATTCAGCAGAGTGGAGAACAGTTCCGGAGGGCATGAGCCGGAACGCAGAATTCTGTTAATTATGAGCTGTTCCAATAATTCCGGAGTCATCATATTATCATTGCGGAGTTTCCGGCAGAGTTCAGTAACATCGCATCCGCTTGCGGCGAGTGCGCAGTCCCACCATATCATGAGGAGTTCGCTGTCGGCAGTATGATGCAGAATTTTTGCACCATCCATAATTATCCGATGCATAAGAAAATCAGGGCATTCCAGTTCATAAAAGATACGTTCCAGCGTAGTTTTATTTTTCGCGGCCATCACCAGAAGACGGAGCAGAAAACAATATTTTTCAGTATCTTCTGTAAATTCACGAGTCAGCATTCTGTTGATTTTCAACATCTCATAGAAAACAGAAAACATCAGTTCTACTGCGGTTATTTTTTCGTTTTTCAGTTTTCGGGAATATTCCTGTATGGCTTCACTGGATTCAAAAAGATTATCAAGCACTAATTTTTTCAGTTCAGCGGGGGCATACATGCGGAATTCCTTCCAGAAAGCCTGAAGTCTGGCGCAGTTGATGGGTTCAGCATTCAGCGGAGTTTGCAGTTTCAGAATCATCTGTTCTGCAATATCATATTTCAGATTTTTATCTCCGCCCAGATTCCAGCAGAAATTCAGAAGTGCATACTGATTCTGCGCGTCTTCCTTCCAGAAATCAGGATAATTTTGAGAGACTTTCCGGAACAGATACTGATTGATAATCTGATTGCTGGTAATCCCGAACTGTTTCAGAGAAATCAGTGTTCTGTCATACTGCGGACGGCGGCCGCTGTCCTGTTCTGTCATCAGATAGTGATAAGCCGCATAGAGTTCCGGAATTCTGTCATCCGGAACGGAAACATCCAGTTCCGGCAGAATCACATTGGAAAAATCTTCCATATCTTCGCCGAAATTCACAAGTTCCTGATAATATTCCTTCTGGATTTCGCTGTTGTCCGGCGAAAAACTGAACTGCATGGAGATTCCGTCAAGAACTTCAAAATTGCTGTCTGCCAGTTTCCGGACATTGCAATTTCTGTCTTCCGGATGATAGCCGACAATCAGATAGTACGGCCGCCGCAGATTAGAACTTCCGTTCCGGAATTTTGAAAAACTGCCATCCTGACTTGTATAGAAAAAAAGTTTGGATTCAATGGCATTAGACAGATTTGTCATATTTGTGGAAAATGAAATCTGTTTTGCCATTTCTGCGGGCAATCCCATAGAAATAGCCGTAATCCATTTTTCCACGTTCTGCGGAGTATCTTTGATTAACAGCACTTTGCGTTCTTCTTCGGAGACGCGGAACTGCTGAAAGACAAAACAAGCGGCTTCTTTCAGACATTCCTGCCTTCCGGCGGCAATAAAATTCCGGATTTCTTCTTTTTTCCGCATCCATTCCGGACTTTTATGTTCTGCCGGAGTAACATCCTGTACTTGGGGCAGATACGGCGGAACAGGATTTTCGATACAGTCCATATAAAAATCATTATCCGAACAGAACTGCGCATTCCACTGGGAATTTCCGAACCATTCAAACGGATAGCACTGTATCTCTCCGATAAAGGCTTGTTTGATAAAATTTCCGTCACGATGAGAAAAACCATTCCGGCGTTTTTCCGTACAGCAGGGTTTTGTCTGCGCGTGGATGATAACGGCTGTTCCATCAGAAAAAGGAAAATATTCATAAGATGCAAACAGATTTTCCGGCAGAGATTCCGCACCGCCGTTTGGAAACTGCAAACAGGAACTGAGCAGTTCTTTTTCATCAGGATACAGATGCGATACGGATTCTGTAAAAGAAAAAATGCCGAATCCTTCATCAAGTTCCACTTTTCCATCTTCCATCAGATTTCTGTGCGGATAGCATCGTGTATAGATAATCTGGTCCAACATAGCATTTACTTCCCTTCCAGCTGTTTTGTTTTTTCAGGAATGATATTTTCACGGTACATCATCCACATCAGGGGGTCGAGTACGCGGTGAGGCGTAATCACACCGAATGTTCTTTCCGCAACGGGCGGATTCCCGATGCTGGAAACACCGAAAAATCTGACCCGTTCCGGATAGAAATCCTTATTGATAACTCCAAGGAAAGCATCCTGACCGTTTTTCTTCAGCCAGCTTCGTATCTGGTTATCGACTTCTATGGAATCCTGTTCCACGAAACCGCCGGCTTTGATATGCGGACTTTCCTGCATCACGACAGAATTTTCAAAATCCTTTTTGAGTGTATCAATTTTGGTAAAGACGACTGCAACATCTTTTTTGATTTTCTGGGATGGCGGCAACTGTAAGCAGTTGCGTATGTAATTTGTCAGCGAAGTAATCATCGCATCAGGATATTCATTCGGATTGGAAGAAGTTGACCAATGATAAATATTTTTATCCATACTGTTTTCAAGCTGTCTGATACTGAGCGGGTCGAACAGAATCACCAATGTTTTTGAACCTTGAATACAATTGGCAATAACAGGCTCTACACTTTTTTCATCTTCACCAGCACCGTCAAAAATCGTCAGAGAATAAACAGGCATTTTCCCTAAAAAAGAATTCTGCGTATCAGAAATCGACCATTGCTGAGGAATGATAGAACCGCGCCGCGTAGCCGGAACAGGTTCATGATGTGTGAACATTTTTTCTTCATTTCTGCGATAAGCTTCAAACGTATCCGGATTCATGTGACTGATTACCCAGCGGCCAGTGGAATTCAGGCGCATTTCGTGAATCATGGCTGTCAGGAAATTGCTTTTTCCTGCACCGGAAAGCCCAATCAGGCTGAAACGCAGATAGCCGTTATAATCCAGAATACCGGTCGGCAGTTCTGACTTACATGCATCATAAGGGCAGGTCATGCGATACCGTCTAGAGGTGCAATTTTCATCTGTACACTGCAACTTTTTCGGAAAACCGATTCTGACAGCTTCTTTTCCGCAGTCACAGAAATATTTCACGGACTTTTTGCTGATGACATTCATACAGTAGGGGCAGATTTTTTTCTCTAAAGGATTTTTCATCTGATTCACTCCTGACGTTAGAATTTTTTCTTTACACTGGCTTCATTCTTATAATAGACATCATAAAGCCGCATTTCGGCGGCATCTTTTATCATCATGCGGAAGACAGCACCGGCCGGAATTTTCTTCCATTCTTCTTCGGAAAAATGATACTGATAACTATACAGTTTTTTTCTGTTTTTATGATACTCCGCATCTCCGTCCGACATGGCCGGTATATGACATGCAATCGAGTTATTGACATCATTGAGCGTTGACGGAATATATCCATCCTGTCTGTATACCAGATACATTTCCGGAATATGCGGCGAATAGGATTCTATATAAAGCGAGTAGCATTCTTCCACAATTGGCAGAGGCTTTTTGATATAATACATGATACCAGCCGGCGGAATATTGGATAATTTAATTTTACTCGGTGCGGCAAAAATCGTTCCGCCGCCGGATGTCTCAATTTCTCCGATGACAGTAAGATAAAGTTCCTCCTGAGGAATCCGTTCGATTAAGAACATATTACCATTTTTCTGATAATCAGAAACGGAAATGCAGTCCATTCCTCCATTTTCTGCATCTTCGATGGCAGCGTAAGGCGGCGGCTCATCTTCGGAATGTTTCACCGAAACCGCATAATGAATCCGTATCAGACGGGCAGGCATCTGATTCAGGACGACAAGCAGACGGCCTGATTCGATATGTGTCTGTTTCCGGTCGATGGTGCAGGGTTCTGTTGCGGCGGCCGGAAACATCGCGCAGACGATGCTTTTTTTGCCGGCAGTTGTCATGAGCATATAATGACTCGATGTGGAAAGCGGAATCGTAAAACTGCATCGGCTGTCTTTTTTAGAATCGGCCTGTGCTACGATATGTTTCATAAACGGGAGCAGTTCCGAAACGGGAACTACTTTCTGTAATTTTGCGCCCAGTTTTTTGACATCCGAACCGACTTCACAGACAGTAATTTCCTGCGAAACCGGAAGTGGTTTCCATGAAACGGTAACGGTACATCCTTCCACATTGCCATCAATCTCCTCAATCTTGCAGGGTTCAGGACTTGGCAGAATACTCCGGACGATGCCGCGGCTGTACTGCAATTGATGATTATACTGATAAATGCATTGAAAACGATAACAATAATTCTGTCCGCTGGTGAGTCCGGTATCGGAAAAGCCTGTCTGTGCCTGTTCTGCGAGTACAGTGCAGTTTTTATCCGGCGATTCCGGAGGGAGCAGATTTCCTCTGCTCCGCAGGATTCTGACACCGCAGGCATTTTCCGGAAGTGTCCATTTGAAATCGCAGGAATCTTTTCCTTCTGTCACCAGAAAATTTTTTTCATTCAGTTCGCTGAACATGACAACATCCTGCCATGCCGCCGAAGAATATACACCATAACGCTCCGCATAGACAGCATAACCGTAACTGATGCCGGAACGGATAGTATTATCCTGATATTCAAGCTGAGTAATTCCTGTTTTCAGAACGCCATCCGAAGCGTTATCCGGCCGGCCGTTTTCCTTCCGGCAGATGCGGTAAGTCACACTGACATCTCCGGAGGCTCTCCAGCGGAGTGTACACACAGCTCCGGAAGAACCATTCTGCACCGCGGCGCAGAAATCAAGAGGCTGTTTAGGTTTCTGACTCCGCAGAACTGAAATAGCCGGTTCATAATCGCTGACGATTTCCAGCACTTGAAAACAGCGGTTTGCGGCATCGGGAGCAGAGGCAGACGGCATCCGTTCGGCGGCTTTTTTGAGTCGTTCTTCGATTTGTTCCTGACGGCTTTTCAGATTCATATCAGGATATTTCTGTAGAATCTTAGTCAGTTCTTTTTTAGCGGCGAGATATTTTCCGGCCTGCATCATGGCATCCAGCGGCTTGAGTCTTGCATTGAAATCGCCTATCGCATCATTGACTTTCTGACGCAGGGCAGGCAGGCGGGATTCTTTCGGATTTGCGCGTTCTGCAAGCGCGAGTGATTTCTGCATTTCATCGGGCTTCATCAATTTAAGCGCGGTCAGGGTATCCTGATAATATTCTTCAAAAAAGCGCATTTCTGAAATCATGAATCCGCAGGCACAACGCATGGAAACAACTGGAACAGCGGCATTGCATTTCGGACAGGAAGTATATAATTTCGCACCGCAGGTGGGACAGATAGCCCGTTCGGCCTCTTTTCTGGTGCTGAACTGTGAAGTAATTCCGCAGGAGGCGCATGTCACATGAACAGAAGGCGTAACCGGCTCATAAGGATTCCGCTGAAGTCCGGCGCGCTGATTATACAGAGCAAGAGCAATTTCCCTGTCATGAAACATATCCTGAAATCTGGAAATGCATTTTTCAGCAAACTGAGCATCATACAGAAATACAGTCGGTGTATTTTTCAGGAGTTCCATAAAATCATGCAGAGTTTCCAGCTGTAGAGAATTATCATATCTGATGCGTGACTGATTGTCTTTAAATGCATGTGTCTTTGCGATAGCGGCAAGACGATTCAGATTAATCATAACATCAGCGTTATCAGTTGCGTTTGTGATACCCCATTTTTCTGCGATAACATAGAGTTTATCCGTAGAACGACTGCGATAATCCGGTACTTCTTTCAGTGTTCCGCCGTTCATAAAGCAGATAAGAGAATACAGGTCAGTCACATCGGAAAGCCACGGAAAGCGCGTATCGTGTGCGGATTTTACTCTTGCCGTATAACTGCGAATATCGTTTATGATAGTATCTTCCAGAAAATACTGTTTCAAATCCACGGGCGGTGCAGGATTGAGTACTTTAAATTTTTGTTCTTCAAACAGCTTTCTGACAGTACTTATCTGAAGTCCTAATTTCTGGGAGCAATCCC
>JAFUWP010000474.1 GCA_017483405.1 Oscillospiraceae bacterium
AATATCCTTTCTTCTTTTCTGTTCTGTATTCATATATTTTTAAAAAAAACCGGTTGATTCGTACATGATTCAATGATATAATAAATTTATTGATGCTGTCATGTCTACCAGAAATCATAAACAGAAATGAGGAAAAAGACAAAAAATGATTGACTTTCAGATAAAGATTTTCTTAAGCATGTATGACAGGGCTGTCGAAAGTGCCGTGAAAGAAACCGCTCTCCCTGCCGGTGTCCATGCCGAATTTCTCCCAGCCGCCGAAAACAGGAACGCTGTTCCGGATAATATCACGGCGGTATTTATTACGGATAAAATGTCTCAGCTCCGTTTGGCCGTTTCGTTCCGGAAAAAGAATCTCAGAATCGTCTACTGCGGTTATACCGGAGATGCCGGAAATTCCCTCAATAAGCTCGAAGCCTTATGGCCGGCCGGCGAAAGTGCTGAAATCGTCAAGAAAAGATTCACTATCCTGATTAAAAATCTCAAAAATGAATTCGATGCATGGTTCTATCAGCATACACTCCTGACAACCATCAACAGCCTTCCGGATATGCTTTGGTATAAGCGAAGTGACGGAATTCATGCACTCGTCAACGATGCGTTTACCGAAATCGTCCGCAAACCGAAATCGGATATTCACGGAAAAGACCATTTCTATATCTGGAATGTCCCCCGACCCGAAGACGGCAGTGCAGAATTTGCCTGCGCAGAATCCGAAGAAATCGCCGTCAGTACGGGGAAAACCTATATCTGCGATGAACCCGTCAGAACGCAGGACGGTATGAAACAGTTCACAACTTACAAAACACCCCTCTATGATATGTATGGAAATCTTTTCGGTACGGTAGGCATCGGCCGTGATGTGACTAATTTCAGTAACATGGGGATTGAACTTTCTATTCTGATGCAGAATCTCCCCTTCCCGATGGTGATTTTCTCCGCCGACTGGAAAGTCATCCGGATGAATCATTCTTTCGAGGAAATTTCCGGAATTTCTTCCGGAGAAACGGAAACTTTCAGCTATCAGAAATGGAAAGAAAAAAATCTCATTCCCGTCAACAGCGGCGTGCATGACCGTCAGAAACATGCTCACATTCAGGAATATGAAATCATCCTCGGCGGAGAAAGCAGATATTTCATCGTGAGAGAACAGGAAATCCGCGATTTCTTTGATAATATTTCTGGTTATTTCCTGACCATGCAGGATATTACCTATCAGAGAGCTTATGAACGCTCTATCATAGAAGCCGCTAATACTGATGTTCTGACAGGAATGTATAACAGAAGATATTTCTATCAGTATCTTTCTCAGAATGCCGAAAAACCTCTGATTCTGCTCTATATGGATTTGGACAGATTCAAAGCTGTCAACGATGCGTTCGGACATGCAAAGGGCGATGAAGTCCTGATTAAAACTTCCCGAATTATCCGTTCTCTGTTTCCGGATTCCGTCACGGTAAGGCTCGGCGGTGATGAATTTGCTGTTATCATGGACGGCAGTCATCGCGAAACTGCTCGGCAACGCTGTCTCCGGATGGAAAATACTATCCGCGAAACTTTCAGCGCAGAAGGCCTTGATATTACCATCAGTATCGGCATGGCCGAAAACAGCGGAACTCTGAAAGATACAGACAAATTCATCCATGAAAGCGATACCAGAATGTATGAAATCAAAAAAAGACATCACGAGATGTCACCAGCATAAAAAAAGAACAGACTGCCGTTTCAGACGGCAGTCTGTTCTGTTATTTTAGCCCTTGTATAATGCGCCGAATTCTTTACAAGCTCTGTAATCAGCAGATTCTAAATCCTTTGTACCGAAGGCAGACCATGTATGCGGACGGAAGATTTCATCATCTTCAACATTATGCATAGATACCGGAATTCTCAGCATAGACGCGAGAGTAATCAAATCCTTTCCGATATGTCCGTAAGTAATCGAGCCGTGATTTGCGCCCCAGTTTGCCATCACGGTATAAACATCCTTGAATGCGCCTGTTCCCGTCAGACGAGGTACAAACCATGTTGTCGGCCATGTGGGGTCAGTTCTCTTATCCAGAACATTATGAATTTCATCCGGAAGGACGGCTGTCCAGCCTTCTGCAATCTGGAGAACCGGCTGTGTACCGTTGATGATGTTGACTCTCATCATAGTCATAGGCATTTCGGCCTGCGTTCTGAAATGAGAGGAGAATCCGCCGCCTCTGAAATAGCCCAGATTTGCCGGACACCAGTCAACTGCATCCGTGATAGCTTCAATATCCTTATCAGTCATATCCCACCATTTTTTCATCAGATGATTGCCATCTTCATCGGTGGCGAGTCCGGTCGCATCCAGTGCCGCAGAACCGGAGTTAATCAGATGAATAAAGCCGTTTTCTGCCAGACCTGTCGGCTTGATGCCTGTTACACGCTCTACTGCTTCAGGACTCCAGTAAGTACGCACATCAGCAAACAGGCTTGCTCTGTTCGAGAGCAGATGGCCGAACAGCATCGAAACGCCGTTCAGGGTATCGTTTTCAGTTGCCAGCAGTGTCGGCTGTTTCTTGCCGTTCCAGTCGAAGGTGGAATTCAGAATCGCTTCGGAGAAGTCACCGTTCGGAAGCCAGTCCGTCCACTGACGCTGACCCTGAAATCCGCCTAAGATGGCATTTCTGCCGCGGCTTTCTTCGAGCCAGTCCATTTCGGCAAGCTTTTCATTTCCGAGCATGATGTCACGGATAACCAATGTCATCTTGACAACAAATTTCCAGTTTTCTTCCTGATGTTCTGCCGGAAGGGGTTCTTCATTAATATCGAATCCCATCGGACAATTATCCATCGTCCATTTGTAAGCCTTTTCAAATTCATCATGGTCGTAGATTTCCAGATTGATTCTTCTGAGGACTTCTGTCATATCGACCCATTCCGCACGGATACCCAGATATTTCTGGAAGAAATCGTTATTGCAGTAAGAACCGCCAATACCCATTGCCACACCGCCGATGTTGACATAAGCTTTATTTCTCATCAGGCCGACAGCGAGGGCACATCTGGCGAATCTCAGAATCTTTTCGCGGACATCATCCGGAATGGTAGTATCATCTGCTTCCTGCACATCTCTGCCGTAGATGGCGAAAGCCGGCAGGCCTCTCTGCGTATGTGCCGCCATCGCCGCTGCGAGATAGACTGCACCAGGGCGTTCTGTACCGTTGAACCCCCATACTGCCTTGACAGTCAGCGGATTCAAATCCATGGTTTCACTTCCGTAGCACCAGCACGGAGTG
>JAFUWP010000475.1 GCA_017483405.1 Oscillospiraceae bacterium
ATTATTCTTAATCATAACCGCAAGTGCCAGACAGATAGCCGAAACAATCGCCAGCCAGATTTTATTCTTCTTGAAATACAGGATTTCCAGATACAAAGCCCAGACGGCAAAGGCAAATGCCGGAATAATTCCGTAAGTGAACGAACAGAAAATCACGGCCTGTGCGCAGAATGTGAACAGCAGAACAGTCGCATGACGAACGCGCTTATCTTCAAACAGTTCATGATTTATCAGAATGATGCCGTCATAAATCAGCGTCAGAAAGACAACATTCATCACCTGAATGAAAATCGTAGTTTCCTGTTCGCCGAAATTGGCATTTGCGATTCTGTACAGGAGTTCGGCCATGAAGATATAGCCTAACTGAAACGGATATTCCTGCAAATACTTGTCCGACATGCCGGAATAGTCTCCGGAGGCGAATTTCTGCGCATATTCCGTGATATAAGCAGAATCGAATGTCGGCTGTACCATGGAGGAATTGACCCATACGATACCAGTGACAAGTGTCCAGACGGTCATGAAAATCAATTCTTTCCGGAGTGTCAGTTTTTTCATTTTCGGAAGTATCAGAAAACAGATAATGCCGAATACGGCAAGCATAATCACATTCAGGAGCATATCATCCTGATAGAAAATAACGGATTCCTGCGCCTTGAAGATTCTGATAACAACGCTGTCCACATCTTCGCCGTCACCGATGATTTCCATGCCGGTAGTAGAGGACAGGCTGATAATACTCAGCATACCCATGATATAAATCATGAGAATACTGATAACAATTCGGGCGAATGATTCAAATTTTTCTGCAAACTTTGCCATGATGCAGAACTCCTTTCTAAAAATTCCAGCAGATTTTATTATAGCATATCAGAAAGGAAAAGTCAACAGAACGGCATATTTTTGCTCATTTTTCACGGAAAATGAAGGCGAAATAAAAGGACTGTGCAAAATCTGCACAGTCCTGAATGATTTATGCTTCGTTAGCAGCGGAAATTTCTGTAATGACTTCGCTCAGGAGGTTAGCCGGAAGGGGTTCATAACGCAGGAATTCGAGCGTGAAACTGCCCATGCCTCTTGTCACCTGACGGAGATACATTGCGAAATCATGCATTTCACGGGCAGGCACTTCGGCAACGATGGTAGTTTCGCCTTTTCCGGCCGGATTCATACCGAGCACTCTGCCGCGGCGTTTGTTGAGTTCGCCCATGATGTCACCGGTATTTTCATCCGGAGCGGTAACATTCAGAGTGCTGATAGGTTCGAGCATAACGGGGTCAGCATTTCTCATGCCTTCTTTATAGGCGATGGATGCGGCCATCTTGAAGGCCATTTCGGAGGAATCCACAGGATGATAAGAACCATCCAGCAGAATTGCTTTCAGACCGACAACCGGACAGCCGGCGAGAACACCTTTCTTAACGGCATCCTGAAGGCCTTTTTCAACAGCAGGGAAGTAGTTCTTCGGAACAGAACCGCCGAATACTTTTTCTTCAAAGATTAATTCATCACTGATGCAGGGTTCAAACGCGATTTTAACATGACCATACTGACCATGACCGCCGGATTGTTTCTTATGTTTGCCCTCGGCTTCGACTTTCTTACGGATAGTTTCGCGATAGGCAACTTGCGGAACGGAAAGTTCTACTTCTGCGCCGAATTTCGCTTTCAGTTTGGAGACGGCAATTTCGAGATGCTGTTCGCCGAGTCCGCTGAGAATCTGTTCTTTTGTGAGCGGGTCTTGTTCGTAAGTGAGAGTAGGGTCTTCTTCGACAAGTCTCTGCATACCGCCGGAGATTTTGCTTTCATCGCCCTGATTCTTGGCTCTGACGGCCATAGAGTAGCAGGGATGAGGAAATTCGGGCATTTCGGCTTCGATAACATTTCCGGCAGTGCAGAGGGTATCGCCGGTAGATGCCGAAATCTTGACAGCGGCAACGACATCGCCTGCCTCTGCGGATTTGACTTCGGTCTGTTTTTTGCCGAGGAGAGTATAAAGCTTGCCGATTTTTTCTTCTGCGCCGGTTCTGGAATTGACAACGGTCATATCAGAAGAAATTTTTCCGGAGAGGATTTTCAGATAAGACATTTTGCCGACAAACGGGTCAGCTACGGTCTTGCATACCAGAGCCGCGAGCGGTGCGGAGGCATCACATTTGATGTCGGAAGGCACTTCATCAGCTGCCGGAACTAACAGTTCAAATTCTTTCAGGAGCATGTCGATGCCTGCCATTGTCAGGGCAGATGTGCAGACTACTGGGGTAATCAGGCCTTGATTCATGCCGTTGTGAATGCCGTCAATCAGTTCTTTCTGAGTGAAGGCTTCGCCCTCGAAGAATTTTTCCATCAGAGCTTCATCAGTTTCGGCGACTGCTTCGGAAACGGCGGCGACTAAGCCTTCCAGACGGTATTCTTTTTCAGCCATATCAATATCAGGAACTTCGGCTTCGACAGCTTTTCCGTTATCATCATAGGTATAGGCTTTCATTTCGATTAAATTCACATAAGATACAATCTGCGCATCTTTAATCACCGGAACAACGACCGGACAAACGGTAGGGCCAAAGACGGTTTTGAGTTCTGTCAGAACATTATAGAAATTAGCATCCTTATCATCTGTTTTGGTCACTGCAAACATGGTGGATTTATTCATTGCTTTTGCGGCGGCATAAGCTTTCTTCGTGCCGACACGTACGCCGGATTTTGCAGAAACGGTAATCAGTACCGTATCCGCGGCGGCGATGCCGGATAATTCTTCGCCGGCGAAATCCAGAATCCCTGGGGTATCCAGCAGATTCATCCAGTAGTCTTCATACTGAAAACCGGCCAGCGCGGTGGAAAGAGAGGCTTTTCTCTTGATTTCTTCGGGGTCGAAATCGCATACAGTTGTGCCTTCGGCGATTTTTCCGTGTCTGTCGGATGCACCTGCACGATACAGAAGTGCTTCGGCCAATGCTGTTTTACCGGAACTGTGATGTCCTGCGAGAGCAATGTTTTTGATTTTGTTTGCCTGAATCTGGTTCATAAAAAAATAACGCTCCTTTGCTGTAATAAAATAATTGATGCAGTTGCCTGCTGATTTACGTAATTCATAAACTAATATTTATTATACCATTATCAAACTGATTTTGCAATGCAAACAGGTAAAATTCTACAGATTTTATAGAAAGTTGATTTATTTTTGTGCAGTTTGCACAATCAGAACGCGGATTCCTGAAAATTCTGCCACATGACGAAGAAACTGTTTTTTTCTTGACAAATTATCATAAATATGGTAGAATAATACATAATAACTATAGCATTGTGAGGTAAAAAATTATGAGCGATATGTTTTTTTTAATCAGAAATGGCATTGCACTGGGCTACAGAGGATATGACACTGCTATCACGATTCCGGTAGGAACAGTGAAAATCGGGGACAATGCGTTTGAAAATCATCCTATCATTCAGGAAGTCATCATTCCGGACGGTGTGAACAGAATCGGCTTCTATGCATTCAGCAATTGCAGAAAGCTGACAAGCATCACGATTCCGGAAAGCGTGAAGAAAATCGAGAAAAATGCATTTGATGGCTGTACCGCGCTGAAACAGGTGACTTATCATGGCGTTAAGTTCGCACCGGATGCGAAAATTTCTCTCAGAGAAGTCTTTCACGTGATTGATACCAAAGATTTCACTTCTGCGGAAAGCTGGACATCCGCGCAGAGATACAGTCTGTTATGGGGCATGTTCAGCCAGAATCCCGAAGATAAGGACGTTCTGGCCGGCATCAAGAAGAATTTTGTCAAGATGTTCAAATATCTGATTGATGAAAATGATGTGCAGACTGCTGAAAAAGTTCTGAAAGAAAGCAAACTGGTGAACAAGCGCAATCTCGAAAGCATCACAAAATATGCGGATGAAAAACAGGCTTCTGAAATTCAGGCACTCCTGAAGGGAGAAGACAATGCAGAAAAACCTGACTGAAGCAATTGAGCTTTTTGTTGCTGTTGTTTACTTTTTCTTGGGAAAGTTCAAAGAATGGCTGTGGCATCTGGTAAGGGTGCTTTTCTCTCCGGCAGATAAATTAATAAATGCTTTTTGGAACATCAGCTTTATCCGCAAAGTACGCTGTCAGAAGGAAAGAGAAAAACTAGAAGCATATCTGAAAGAAGAACTCGGCGAATCCGAAGAAGAATTTGTGATTTCTTCTGAACATGAACTGAAAAGATATAACGGAACAGCAGAACATGTTATTGTTCCGGATGGGGTGAAGCGTATCGGAAAATATGCTTTTGCCTGCCGTAATGTAAAAAGCGTTGTATTTCCGGAAAGTGTGGAGTCCATTTCTTATAGCATATTCTGTTTCTGCGAAAATCTGGAGTATGTCACACTGCCGGAATCGCTCAGGGAAATTTCAGAAGATGCACTGCATATATATAATAAAAATTTTGAAATGACCTGTCGGGGAATTCGTCTGCCCATAGGCGAATTATTTGATGAACTGCATGTTTCTCCAAAAGATGTCATAACTATGGTTCAGTTTCATGAATATAATTTTATAAAAGAGTTTGGCATAAATACACATGCGGTGCATTTCATGGAGTATCTGTTTAACCGTATTCTGGGACATCCGGAGGAACATGCACTCCGGACTTATCTGAATGAAAATTTTACTGAAATTCTGAAAAATTTTCGGGAATATCTGCAAGCAGGCGAGCGTTATAAAGTATACCGTCCGGAATATTATGAAAAAACATTTAATCCCAGAATGGAAACCGAACTGATAGAAAAATTGCTTGCATCCGGAACATTTTTTACAGAAACTTCTATTGCAGAAACTATCCGGCTGATGAATGAACAGCAAAATTATGAATTACAACTGGAACTGATGGATTATAAAGCATCACATTTCGGCAGTAGAATAGAGGACATTACAGAACGATTCAAACTGTAAAAAATCCGGCATGTTTCCATGCCGGATTTTTGTTATGCTTTCACTTTGAGGAGCGCGGCCGCCCAGCCTTCTTTTTCCTTGACGATGACTTTCTCGAATCCGTGCGCTTCGAGTTCGTTCAGAACTTCGTCAGCGCGTTCGATGATGATGCCTGAAACAATCAGATGTCCGTCCGGTTTCAGGAATGTCCCGAACAGTTCGGACATAGCGATTAATACATCTGCCACGATATTGGCATAAATCAGGTCGTAGCCCATGCCGATTTTCTCACGGAGTGCGGTATCGGAGCATATATCACCGCAGTAAGCGTGATAGACATCCGGACGGATGTGATTCATTTCAGCGTTTTCGAGCGCAGTTCTGACAGAATTATCGACAATATCGACAGCAACGGCGGAATCCGCACCGAGGAGCATCGCGCCGATTGAGAGAATACCGCTTCCGCATCCCAAATCGAGAATTTTATCATGTTCATGCAGAACGGATTCCGATAATTCAAGGCATAATCTTGTTGTGTGATGCTGACCCGTTCCGAAACTGGATGCAGGGTCGATTTCGAGGACAGTTCTGCTGTTGCCTTCGGGAATATCTTCCCATGACGGCTTGATGAATAACTTTTCTCCGACAGGGAAGGGCTTGAAATACTGTTTCCAGTTGTTTGCCCAGTCATCTTCTTTGACGTTATTGCAGGAAATTTCGAGAGTGCCGAAGAAATCGGCATCTTCACGGGATTTGAGATTCTGAATCAGATTCCGGACGCTGGCGAACTGTTCCGCGCCCTGAGCATCATCGGGGAGATAGAAAGTCACGCTGGTATCGCAGTCGGATAACTGCATCAAATCCTCATCAATATAATCCCATTTGCCTTCTTTATCGTCAAGAAATTCCTGAAAACTTTCCTTATCCTGCGTGACAAAGCCTTTCACGCCGGAATCGGTCAGCAGAGCGCAGAGAATTTCAAGTGCAGGTGTTTCGGTAATGATTTTTACTTCAATCCAGTTCATGATAACAAACTCCTTTTCATGATAAGAACCGCCGTTCAGAACTGAACAGCGGTTCAGAATTTTTCAGATTAAGAATTACAGTTCAGCGAAATTGAGGGCAATCCAGCCTTCACATCCGTTATAGAGGACTCTGCCCCATTTAAAGTCTTCGTCCACTTCCACGACATTGAGGGAAGTATTGGCCGGAATGACGGCGAGGACTTCAGAATCCGTATTGGCCTCCTGACGGAGATGCAAATCCGTCTTGATGGTGAATCTGATAGACATAAAAATATGCTGTTGCTTGATTTCTACCAGAGTAGCGGCGGCCTGTTCTTCGGGAATGAGAAGTGTTTTAGTTTTCTGGATTTCGGCAGAGGAATCCTCGCCGCTGACGGGAGCGGTTTCCGGAGCATCCTGCAAGATGATGATTTCTATCGTATTGGAAGAAGATACTTCTGAAATTTCTTCCTCAGCAGGATTGATGACTTCTTCGGGAGAATTTTCTTCGGCAGGAGCGGCGGCTTCGGGATAGAGGATGACAGGGGATTCTGCCGCGGTAGTTGCCTTAGTTGTGATGATGATTTCGGTTGTTGTAGCCGGTCTGGAAGTAGTAACCGGTGCGGAAGTTGTTGTTTCTGCGGTAGTTGTGGTTGTTTCAGAAGAAGTAGTAGTTGTAGTAGTGGTTGTCACGGAAGTAGTAGTTGTTGTGGTGGTTGTCACGGAAGTAGTAGTTGTTGTGGTGGTAGTCGTAGCGGCAGTTGTGGTAGTTGTTGCGGGAGCAGTAGTCGTTTCGATGATGGTTGTAGTTTCCGGCGGGAAAGTTTCCGGCATAACCGGAGCAGTTTCCGGAGCATCAAGACAGGCTTCTGTCAGAGGCTGAATATCATCTTCTTCGGGGGAGGTTTCAGCGGAAGAATTCTTTCCTCTGAACAGACGTACCTGTGTGACATCGCTGACATTATACTTATCAAACAGGGAAGTGGAGCTGCTGCCAGGGTCCATCATGGTGACTCTCGAACCGCTGACGGAATCGACAGCGACAAAATGTGTCATCTTAGCGTTGCTGATGCGCACCATGACATAATAGCCCTCATCGAGATAATTCTTGATTTCCTGTGCTTTTTCGGCCTGTGTTGTGCCTTTGAGCACGTTGTAGGAATCCACATACTTGAAATCGGGGGCATAAGCGGACAAAGCCCACCAGTTGAGCAGTCCTCCGGAGCTGAATCCGCCGTTATGATTCAGGAAATTCACAATCACACCAGGGTTGAAATCATCACTGGTAACAGAACCGGAATGCACCATCAGGATGGCGGCAGATGTGACAGCGCATCCGCTTGCTTTGACAGTATCGGAACTGCTGCCCAGATACATTGTACTCCAGCTGCTGCCGTACTGTTTCCAGCTTTTGTAGTCCTCACTGAATGCGTAAATCAGGGAATTTCCCAGAATAGCCGCACTCATCACAACGGACAGCACCGCGCCTGCAATGGCGAGTTTGCGTTTTAGAAATGACATGAGATAATAAGACTCCTTTCAGATGCGCTTTATGCGCTTTTTGATGTTTTTCGTTTTGCTTTAGCTTCTTGTCTGCGTTTTTCGGCCTGTTCTTTCAGATACTTGGCGCGGCTGTCATGCCAGTCCTGATAGAGCACGGCGAGTTGCTGAGAAGTAAGATTTTCTGCCTGACCATATAATACTATATCTATCTGGTCAAACAGTGTGCGCTCGGAACAGAATACGGAAGACTGTCCGGCGAGTTCGTTCACGGTGGTACTGGATGGCAGTCCCATCAGCTGACAGGTGTGCCGGAAAATCGCCGCCGCGCTTTCATAAGGCGCAAGCCTGCGAATCCGTTTCCGGAACAAAGATTCCCGAATTTTCGGAAGATAAACATAAATCACGCCTGCAATGACTGCGAATCCGAGCAGGACAAAGCCCCAGCGCATGACATTCCGGTTTTCGGCCTCCTGATTTGAGGTATCCTCCATGCTGGGAACAGTCGGTTCAAAACTGAGCCATCCATAGCCGGCGATGTAGACTTCCGGAAATGCATGGGCATCACGGACTTTAATCACAAAGTTAGTCTGATAACCCTGTATATCGCGTTCATACATTTCGCTCATGTTGTAGCCCTGTACATAACGTGCAGGCAGACCGATGCTCCGGCAGAGCATGACCATTGCGGTAGCGTATTCGTAGCAGACACCGGTTTTGCTCTGTGTCAGGAAAGTTTCGGCATTTTCTCCGCGCGCTTTCTGATAGGACTGACTGTAGACAAACCCTTCGTTCAGGAAATAATCTTCAATAGCCATAGCCTTATCAAAATCGGATTCCAGACCGGCAGTAATCTGCTCTGCAAGGCCGGTGATGATTTCGCTCTGGAAATCCTGCGCGTGTACAGTTTTCAGATAGGAGTATGCTTCGGCACATTCCTGCTGTGCCTGTGCGAGCAGTTCGGCCTGTTCCGGAGAGACATCTTTCAGAATTTCCTGAGCATCCTCCAGCAGACTGAGATATTCCGAACCGGAAAGCTTTTTCAGCACCGGCTGAACGGCACTGGAGAGTGCATAAGTATCGGAATAATACTGCATCTGCGACCAGCTGCTGATGTTAGAGCCGCGGAACGTATCCGTTCTGGAAATTTGCAGAATACCCCGTGACGGGAAAACCGGTGCAGAAGTTCTCGTAGGAGAAGGCAGTACCTGCATCGGGTACAGGGTATAAAGCGACAGGGTACGGAGCTGTTGTTCGGGCAGAGCTGTGCCGGTGAATTCCGAAAGCTGATATGTTTCAGCAAAATCAGCATTCAGAGAGCCGGCATCCAGAATCGCCTGCAAAAGTGCCTGCGGTTTATAGGTCATCGTCCCCGCGGGAATATCCCTGTCCGGATAATCATAATCGCGGATGACATTCCAGCTGTCATTTTCCAGATAATAGGAATATGTCTGGGTTCTCAGCCGGAGAGTTTCAGGAGAGGCGGCATAATAGACGGTTCTGGCATTATTGGACGAGCCGACAGTATTGTCTGTCGAATCCGTGAACATGCTGATAGCGTTCATGAGTATATCCGACCATGAACTGTAGGACATTGCATTTTCAATAAATTCGCGGTCGGCGGTAATGGCAGGTTTCGGAACGATGGCAGCGGCAATCGAAAAAAGCATCACATAGACAGCAATCGACATACTGCCGTGAAAACTCGGCAGATAGCGGATTTCTGACTGATTGTGCATCTGACGGCAGTAAATCATCAGCAGGAAATAGCTTGCCAGCAGAATAATAACAAGTACCGCCGGCATCTGAATGCCTTCTTTTGCGTATAAGCTCAGCGGAATCAGCATGATAAGAAACTGCATACTCATCCGGTATCTGATTTTTGAGAAATAATACACAGTACTGGTCAGAAAGCCGAGCATCAGCAAATAAATCGAGACGGTATACCACGCCGAGAACGATACAACGCTCTGCGGAGTCAGAAACCATACCAGAAAGCTGATAGGATAGCTCTGCTGTCCCCAGTTGGTCAGCATTCCCACGATTTCCAGTCCGGCGAACATGTACACCAGATACGTCAGAGAGCCAATCCATTTATGTGATGCAACGAAATCATAGAAACGCATCATCACCCAGCTGACAAAAACGGCAATGACAGTATAAAGCCATGCCATACCGCTGTGATAATAATGCATGACAGTTGTCACGAGAAATACGGCATAGAGCTGTACAGGGTCACCGATTAGCTTTTTCAGGAAAACCGCAGCAGGATGACCGGATAACTCCTGTAATTTATTCCACAACGGTATCACCTCATTTTTGAAAGAATTTTATTTTTTCAGATTTTGCATTGTGAAATCTTCTCCCAGACTCCACAGCGCATCGAGTCCGGAAAGTGCTGAGGCATCTGTTCCGGCCGGAAAGACAGCACCGACATAACCGCTGTCTTTCAGGGCAGAGACCTGTGAGGCAAGCATATCATCCGGCTTGGAGGTATATACCAGACAGGCAGCGGCTTTTTCATGTATTACACTGGTATCAATGCGGTTTCCGTCATGGATGAAATCCGCCGAGGCGATTTCGACAGCCGCATTTCTGACATCATCTTCATTTTCCAGAATCAGCGTTTTCCATACGCTTTCAGATGCCAAACGGATAGTACAGGGAATTCCCTGACGGACAAGCAGAATCAGAAAGCCGAGCGCACCTTCCATGATGATTTCACGGCGTTTGAGTGCCGTTTCGGTTGTTTCCGGCTGTAAGTCCAGAATCACGGCCGGCCGGACGGTAGCAGTGGCTTCATCCATACGGACCATAAGTTTCTGACGTTTGGCCGACATTTTCCAGTTGATTCGCTTCAGACTGTCGCCGACGACATATTCCCGATGCACATAACCAGGCATGGACTGCGCCGAAAATGCGGATGCTGTTTCTTCTTCTTCATCATCCATCGTCAGAACGATATTGCTGACGGTATGCAGCATGACATTTGCATTGCTCAGGGA
>JAFUWP010000476.1 GCA_017483405.1 Oscillospiraceae bacterium
CTGATGAAGGCCGTTATGAAGACGCTATCAACTGTTTCAAAGCCGTTTCCCAGAAAGATACACAGTTCTATGAATTTGCTAAGAATTGTACTCTTATCAGAAATTTTGGCTGTTTTAAATTCAATTCAAGAGAAAAATTTATTATTGTATTTTCTGATTGACATCATACAATTTCTGTGCTATAATTTGGTAAAAGAGGAGCGCGTTTTATGCAAAACTTTGAATCGTTTGCGAATCGGCAGGGTCAGCCCTGCTTTCATAGAATTATCGGAATCTCTGAAAAATATTTGCAGGAAATTGAAAAATTAGATTCTGTCAAGAATCAAATCTATCTCAGAATGAATCAATTCCAGATTTTATCTGATAAAAATCAGATTCAGCAGTATCAGGAAAATCTAGAGGATTATCAGAAACAGATTCCCGAAATCGCTGAAATGCTGAAATTATATCATCAGAGTGTCCGGCAGTTTATGCCGACAATTGAGAGAAATCTGCTGATTTCTGTTTTATTCTGGTATGATTTGTATCTGAAAAATCCGCTCTCACAGACGGGCAGAAAAAAATTAGTCTGTTCCGGAAAAATCGGCTATAAAGAATATCTGTTCTGCTATCTGGCATATCTGAAAGGATGCGATGTCCTGTTACTGCTCCCAGAGGGTGAACTGAACATTTCGGAAATATTATTAAAACAGTCACAGGCTTTTACAATCGGACAAACCGGAAGTATCCATATTCCGGAATATCATCCGAAAAAACCGGAAATTCCAAACAGACCTCAGCAGAAAATTAATGTCGTTCATCCCGACAGAAAAAAACAAAATACAGAATTAAGCTCTGAAGCCCTCGCAAGAATGGCAAAATCTGTCGTGATGATTGCGGTCTATGATAAAGATGGAAATTTTACCGGTGCAGGTTCAGGCATCGCCATCAGCAGAGACGGCTATATTCTGACGAATCTGCATGTAGTCGGTGATGGCCAAGTCTATGCCGTCCGGCTCGAAAATGATGAACAAGTCTATCCATCCTGTCAGATTATTAAATATCATACACAATTCAACTTAGCGGTGATTAAGATAGAAAAAAATTTAGAGCCGCTTCGGATTTATGATGGCCGTATGGAACTTGTCAGAGGTCAGAAAGTGATTGCCATCGGCAGTCCGATGGGCTTATTCAATTCCGTATCAGACGGGATTATTGCTGGATTCCGGAAATCAGAAAATCAGGAGTATATTCAATTTACAGCCGCAGTATCGGACGGCAGTTGCGGAGGTGCATTATTAAATACTTATGGCGAAGTGATTGGAATTAATACGGCGCATATCATCAAAGGCGAGAATATGAATCTTGCTGTCAGCTACAAGCAGATTCTGCCGTTTATTTTAGGATTCTTGCGATAATTCTGAAATTTTTATCAATCTTTTTTCATAATTGCTACAAATAAGAGTGTCGCCCATCAGGCGACACTCTCTTTATTATCATCTTGATGATAAATTTAGGTGATTGACCAGTTCTGACCAGCATTCTGTGTTTTCATCATCTGGGCAAAGATGCCGTTTTTCTGGAGTAATTCAGAAGGCTTGCCGGATTCTTTCACGATGCCATCCGACAGAACCACAATTTTATCTGCTCCGGCAACAGTGCGCATCCGGTGTGCAATCACAATGACAGTTTTATTCTTAATCAGCCGTGATAACGCTGTTTGAATTGCAGTTTCATTTTCGACATCCAGACTCGCTGAGGCTTCATCGAGCAGAATAATCGGCGCATCTTTCAGAAATGCTCTTGCAATAGAAATTCTCTGACGTTCACCGCCGGAAAGTTCACTTCCGTTTTCTCCAATGACAGTCTGATAGCCATCAGGAAGATGAGAAACAAATTCATCACAGTTTGCAAGCTTTGCCGCCTGTAGAATTTCTTCATCCGAAGCATCTTTTCTGCCGATACGGATATTATCCATAATGCTCTGATTGAACAGTGTCACATCCTGAAATACAATCGAATAGGCAGAGAATAATGTTTCAGGGTCAATTTGAGAAATATCCATTCCGCCGAGTGTAATGTTTCCGCCTGTCACATCCCAGAACCGTGCCGCCAATCGGGAAACAGTTGTTTTTCCTCCGCCGGAAGGCCCTATCAATGCTGTCACTTCGCCTTGCTTTGCAGTGAAAGAGACATCTTTCAGGACTGCTGTTTCTTCATCATAAGAAAATGCTACATGACTGAATGTAATATCATATCCCTGATTAGTCATCTTTTCCGAGCCGGTCTGAATTTCATGAGAAAGCACTTCATCCAGACGTTCACATTGTACTGTTGTTGCGATAATCGCCGCAAAATTCTGGAGCGTAATCTGCATGGGGTCATACAGTCTGGAAACCAGCATCAGGAACATGAAAAACGTCAGCAGGCTGATTTCTCCGGATGCTAACAATGTTCCGCCGACCAGTGCTGTCGTTGCAATGCCGAGTTTCAGAATAATCGCCGCCGCATTGACGAATACTGCAAGTTTCAGTTCGGTGAAAATTGCCTGTTTTTCGACATTCTGGATTTTGCTGTCCAGTTCTTTCATATAGCTGTCCTGTGCGCTGTTGGAGCGCAGGTCGCGCATGGTTTCCAGACACTCCTGAATGCCGTCCGCAAGTTCCATTTTGACATTGTTATTTTTCTGAACTGCCTGTTTCTGAATTTTAGCAGATGCCCAGACTATCAGGAATGATGCCGGTATCACCCAGAAACTCGCCAGTGCAATCCGCCAGTCAAAGAACAGAAACAAACTGATGCCGACAATCGCGGTGGAAATCAACGCGCCAATCAGCTCCGGAACCCAGTGGCTGGAGGCAGTTTCAATCTGAGCGCAGTCGGACATGATTGTTGTCGTCAGGTCAGCGATGTTTTTTCTCTCAAAGAATGACAGCGGAAGTTTCCGAAGTCGTTCAGCAAGAGCTGTTCTCCGGACTCCGCTTTCTTTATAAGTCGAAAGAAATGTTGCATTATACTGAATAAAATTCGTCAGTACGATTAACACCAGTATCACAACTGAACCGATAACATAAAACGGAATGCGTTCCGCCGTCAGTGTATGGTTCAATAAATCCTGAATCAGCACATACAGAATTCCGGCCGGCATCATCAATGCGATATTTGTCACCGTCACGCTGATGCAGGCTTTCACCATATCGACAGCACCTTCATGAGAAAGCGCAAATTTATGCTGTAATGTTTCGATTATTTTCATGTTATGCACCTACTTTCCAGTTGACAGAGCGTGTATAATCTTCAAACATCTGCCTGTAAAGACCATTTTTCTGCATGAGAGCTTCATGTGTACCGCTTTCGCAGACAGTACCGTCTTTCAGCACATAAATACAATCGGCATGAGTAACTGTACTGAGTCGGTGTGCAATCATGATGAGCGTTTTTCCTTAGGCAAGTTCAGAAAATGCTGTCTGTACTTTCATTTCGTTATCGGGGTCAGCGAAGGCAGTAGCTTCATCCAGAATGATAATCGGCGCATTTTTCAGAATCGAACGGGCGATAGCAATTCTCTGCTGTTCACCGCCGGAAAGATGAATGCCCTTTGCTCCGATGACAGTATGCACACCATCAGGCAATTTTTCGATAATATCCATACACTGCGCCATTTCGAGAGCCTGCATGACTTCGGATTCTGTCGCATCCGGACGGGAAAGACGTACATTTTCCAGAATTGATTTTTTCAGCAGACGGCTGTCCTGAAAGACAAATGAAATTTTCTGCATCAGTACATCCTGCGGAATACTGCGAATATCCACACCGCCAATCTGAATTGAACCCTCGGTGACATCAAAAAATCTTGCAATCAGTTCCGCGGTCGTTGTCTTGCCTCCGCCGGAAGGCCCTACCAGTGCAATATGTTCACCGCTTTTAATCTGAATATTCAGATGCTGAACGGCATCTGTTTTAGCATCCTGATACCGGAAACTGACATCAGACAGCGTGACAGAATCATCTTCCGGAATTTCAGGATTTTCTGCATTTTTCAGCGGCGGAATATCAAAAATAGTATCAATGCGCTTGAGAGCATCCACAACAACCATTTCCTGTTCACCGGAATAGGCAATTTTCGTCAATGTGACTGTAAAAAGCGGTGTCACAATAATATAATACATGATATTCAGAATCACTTCCGGAGTCACGCCGTTTCGGGAAAACAGAAATGCTGATAATACTAAAAATACAAAAATAGCATTGATACTGGTCATAAATTTTACCATCGGCATCCGGAGCATGAGTGTGTAGTCTGTTGACCATTTTCCATAATCATCAATTGCTTTCTTGAATCTC
>JAFUWP010000046.1 GCA_017483405.1 Oscillospiraceae bacterium
AGAAGGCAGTCAGACTTCTTCATAAAGACGGTACACCGGCTTATGCTGAACTCCATCCGCAAGGCTCTGTTCTGCTTGAACCTCAGACTGATGCCATCGCCGAAACTTCTCTCTTTCAGCAGGCGCGCACTCCGGCAGAATACAGAACGATTCAGCAGAAATTGCTTTCTTCCGTCAGAACGCTCCGCAAAAAACGCATCGGAGAAGGTGTTTCTTTCTCGAATTCCGCTTATGCTGATGAAAATACCATCATCGGAAATGACTGTACCATCAGTGAAAATGCGCATCTCGAAGGCTGTTCCCTCGGCAGCTGTGTGCAGATTGGTGCAAATGTTAACCTCAAAGACTGAGTTGTCTGCTCCAGAGCTTTTATTGATTCCGGCACAAAGCTTGAAAATGCCGTTATCCCTGAAAATACTGTCCTCTATCCCGATAACGGCACGGCAAAACCTAAAAAACATCTTGTACTTCCGGATGATGGCATCTGCAACGGTCTGCCGAAATGGAATACTGCCGAAACTGCTCTCAAAGCCGGTTCTGCTCTTACCGTACTCGGCAGCAGAATCATCATCGGATACAGTCACCGACAGGCTGAAAGTCTTGCATCTGCCGCCGCCGCCGGTGCATCCTCTCATGGCGCATCTGTCTGGATTGCCGGAATGTGTGCGCTTTCTCAGCTTATCTGGCTTGCGGAAGTCACAGACTGTCAGATTCTTCTCTGGATTCAGGGCGAAAAAATCATGCAGATAAAACCTTTCAATGCCGGAGGTTTCCCCCTCTCCGAACAGCAGGCGCACCGTGTCTGGCAGGCTATCGAGGCCGAAACCTGCTGTCATGCCTTCCGATACGGCGTACTTCGCCATGCGGAATCCCTTCTTGCACTCTGGGAGGATTCCTGCCGGAATCTCCTTCCCCCTCCAGCATTTGAAATCGCTGTCAGCTGTTCCAATCCGGCTCTCCGCATGACGGCTCAGGAAATATTCTCCGGCGGTACAGGTCAGCGTGTTACCCTCTCCCTCTCCGAAGATGGTACTAAAATTTCTGCATTTTCTTCGGAATCCGGTATGATTCGCCATGAACAGCTTTTATTATTATCCCTTCTTTCCGTACAGGAACAAAATCAGCCGCTCGCTCTGCCGGATAGTTTTCATCTTTCCGCCGAAAGTTTTGCATCTCAGCATCATGCTGAAATCCGCAGAGTTTCTCAGCCCGATTCCCCTCATGCTGATTTGTATCGCAGACAGGGCATCTGTACGGATGGCATCAGATTATTCTGTCATGTGCTCCGTGTTCTGCATCAGAAACAGCTTTCTCCGGCACAGGCCGCCGCTCTGCTCCCTGAACTCTGTACCGTTCAGCATGAAGTCTCTACTTCCCTTTCCCGTCAGACTGTCGAACAGCTCCGGCTTTCCAATCCGGACAGTAGAATCAGCATTGTTATGCCGCTCTACAGTAAACTTGTGAAACTCCGCGCTCATGCCGATTCGGTCGAAACTGCCGCCGAACTCTGCGGTCAGTGGGAGAAGAAACTCCGCCTTCTGGAATCACAGGAATCATGAAAAAGCAATTCATCCTTTTTTAATATTTTTTTATATAAACTATCCAATTCTATCCTGTAACCCCTTCTCTGCACTTGACAAATCTGATGATTTCAGCTATAATATAAATTAAGTATTGCAGGCTCTCCGTTCGATGAGAGTACGTTTTTCTTCATTACTTCCGATTTTTTGGCTGTATGCCTGAAATAAATTCATCTCTGGAAGCCCTTCGGCTTCCGTACTTATCATCCGTTCTGCCGGCCGTCTGCCGTCAGCAAACAATTACAAATGAATTACTGCATTCTCCTTCTGCAACATATTTTCAGACGTTTCTGTTCCGCATTCCACCAGCAGTTCTATGTCAGCAAGGCAGCAATGCAGCATTTGTGCGTCATGAAATGAGGTATCTATTGAATCATCAGAATCCACACACAAACCGGAATCATCAGGGGAATTCCGATTCCCGACAGAGAAAATATTCGCCGGCGCAGTCCCCTGAACAGAAAAATTTCAAGCCGCAGAGACGAACCGGCAAAACACATGAACAGCGCCGCGCTCCTGTACGCATCATTCCCCTCGGCGGCCTTAACGAAATCGGCAAGAATATGACCGTCTTCGAGTGCAGTAATGATATGTTCATCCTTGACTGCGGTCTTGCCTTCCCCGATGCCGAAATGCCTGGTGTTGATATTGTCATCCCCGATTTTTCTTATGTTGAACATCATAAGGACAAACTCCGCGGTATCGTCATCACACACGGCCATGAAGACCATATCGGCGGTCTGGCTTATCTGCTGAAAAAAGTCAATGCCCCTGTCTATGGTTCGGCTATGACTATCGGCTTAATCAAGCATAAGCTCGAAGAACACGGCATCCTCAATAAAGTGCCGCTTCATGTCATGGATGCCCGTAAAACTATCAAGATGGGCTGTATGACAGTCGAATTCATCAAAGTCAATCACTCTATCCCTGGTTCGATGGGGCTTATCATCTATACCCCCGCCGGAGTCATGATTCATACCGGCGACTTCAAAGTCGATTTCTCCCCCGTGGACGGCGAACGCATCGACCTCGGCCGGTTCGGCGAACTGGGGAATAAAGGCGTTCTCGCGCTCATGGCCGATTCCACTAATGCCGAACGCCCTGGGTATACCCCTTCTGAAAGCAAAGTCGGCGTTTCGTTTGAGAAATTATTCACCAAAGCCGGCAACAGAAGAATCATCATCGCGACATTTTCTTCCAATATTCACCGAGTTCAGCAGATTATCAACATGGCCG
>JAFUWP010000477.1 GCA_017483405.1 Oscillospiraceae bacterium
AAATAACTATCTCGAACAGCCTCTCACACACAGCTATGCTCTGTTTGATGTCGCTGACACCGGCGGAACGCATCCGGATTTGATTCTGCTCGGCGCAGTCAGTAACGCAGAACCGGCTTATGCCGCTGTCTACCGCCTTGCCGAAGATGACCGCTATCATGAATATAAATATCAGTTTTCGGATAATTATACAGATTATCAGCAGTTGATTTACGGAAGGCTTTCCGATGACAGAATCGCCCTCTATGTCGATGCCGCAACCGGTACGGCTAACTTACAGACGGAAATCCTCTGTCTGGAATCTTCTTCCGATGCCGATACAGAATCCGACATCCGGCTTGTGAATCTGCTCCAGAGATGCGGAAAATCTGCCGAAGAAACCATCCGGCGTGCAGGGCTTGCCTCGATGGATATTGATAATGACAATGTTCCTGAAATCCCTGTTCAGGAGGTATTCCGAGGTTATGAATCCGCTCCGGAATCCGAACAGATTCGGCAGACAGACTGGCTTACCATGCAGGAGAATCAGGTTTTTACAGAGTATGAAAGCTATTATAATATCAATGACGGCTATCTGTTTATCCTTCCCGAACCGTGGCAGAAACATGTGACAGTCATCAACAACATGACCGAGAATGAAATGCAGTTCTGCGCCTATGATGCCGATGACCCTGAAAATCTGCCTGTTCTGCTCAGAATCTACATCGCTTATGATGATGCTGACCGGAATGACCATCTTCATGCCGGTTATCAGCTTTTGCATACCAAAGGAACAGCAAGCTATCTTGTCAGAACCGAACCTGATGAAGCACTTTCGGTTTCGACAGGAGAGATTCTGCTGTGCTTTCAATTTTCAGATTAATTCATGAAAGGAGTATTTCCGTTATGAAACGTATTCTTGTCTGCGAGGATGAAGATGTCATTCGGGATTGTGTGGTTATCAATCTCAAACGCGCCGGCTATGATGTGGTTGATGTCAACTGCGGTGAGAGCGCACTCCAGAAGTTTGAAGAAGAAAACGGCAATTTTGATATTGTCCTGCTTGACATCATGATGCCTGGTATTGATGGTTTCACCGTCTGCAAACGGCTCAGAGAAAAAAGTTCTACGCTCGGCATCATCATGCTGACCGCCAGAACGCAGGAAATGGATAAAGTCAGCGGTCTGATGATTGGTGCAGATGACTATATCACAAAGCCGTTTTCACTCTCCGAACTGACTGCCCGTGTGGATGCTATCTACAGACGCGTCTGCATGAGCTTCAATTCCGATGAGAAAAGTCCTGTCATCGAGTCAGGGCCTTTTACACTCAACCTCAAGAGCCGGACTGTCGCCAAAAACGGCGTACCTATCGACCTGACACAAGTCGAATACCAGATTCTTGAATACTTCATGAATAACAAAAATACTGCCCTCGACAGAGCCAGTATTCTGAATCATATCTGGGGCGAAAATTATTACGGAGATTACAAGATTGTGGATGTCAACATCCGCAGAATCAGATTAAAAATCGAAGATGAACCATCCAATCCGCAGTATATCGTGACTATCTGGGGCTACGGCTATAAGTGGAATGATAAAATTTAAAAAAAATACCCTCAAGAAAAGAAGCATCACACAACGCTGGATTACCAATAATCTCGCAGTTGTGGTGTTAATCATGATTTCCATCATGCTTGCGTTTGTCTATGCGATTCAGACATTCTACTATGCCAGTGCAAGACAGACCCTCACCAGCGAACTCACTTCGATTGTGAATCTGCTCAACCGCTATGCGCAGGATTCCGAAACGAATCTTTCATCGGAAATGAGAAGTACCTTCGAGAGCTTTTCCGCGAAAGACAAGATGGAACTCATGGCCGTGAATTCCAAAGGCCGAGTTGTGCTGACATCTTCGGGATTTTCCCCCTCTGCCGGAACAATCATTCCGGATTATGAAAATCTTCTGAACGGCGGTGACGGCTACTGGGTCGGCAAGGCCGAGAATCAGGAAAAAATCATGGCTGTCTGTGCGGATATTTCCTCTTTCAGCAGTGAATATCATGCCGTTCGGGTAGTATGCTCCCTGACGGAAATCGACAGGGCAGTCGGGACGGTTATCATCGGGGCGACAATTGTCTGCTCCATGATTCTGCTGATGCTCGTGCTGACCGGAATCTATTTTGTAGGCAGTATCATCAAGCCGATTATGCAGGTCAGCAATATGGCCGGAAAGTTCGCGAAGGGCGATTTTTCCAGCCGAATCCGTTATCAGGATTCTGACGAAATCGGCGATTTGTGCAAGGCTATCAATCACATGGCGGATGAACTTTCCACCGCCGAAGAAATGAAGAATGAATTTATTTCTTCCGTCTCGCATGAACTCCGCACCCCTCTGACAGCAATCAAGGGCTGGGCGGAAACTATCTCTTATGCCGATAACGACCCCGAAACCGTCCGAAAAGGCATGAACGTCATCGTCAACGAGACAGCAAGACTTTCTCAGATGGTCGAAGAACTTCTCGATTTCTCCCGTATGCAGAGCGGTCACTTCACGCTCCAGAAAGCGACTATGGATGTGCTCGCCGAGCTTGGCGATGCGGTTCTTATCTACATGAATAAGAAAGTTCAGGATAATATCAGAATCGAATACGATGAACCGGAAATGCTCCCGTTCGTCTATGGCGATAAGAATCGAATCCGGCAGGTATTTATTAATATTATTGATAATGCCGTGAAATATTCCGATGCCGGCGGTCATGTGCGAATCAAGGCATTTGAACAGGATGGGAATGTCTGTGTCAGCGTTTCCGATGACGGATGCGGAATCAAGGCATCTGACCTGCCGAAAATCAAGACGAAATTCTACAAGCCGAATCATACGAGACGAGGTTCAGGAATCGGTCTTGCTGTTGCGGATGAAATTATTTCCGAACACGGCGGTTCTATTGACATCACCAGTGAAGAAGGTGTCGGAACAACGGTTCTGATAACACTTCCGCCGGAATCGCATGAAACTTAAAGGGGAAAAATAATGGAGAATAGCATTCTTATCATAAGAATTTTGATAAAGCTTCTTATTGCTGTAGGTTTGTTGTGTTTAATATTAAATGGTATTGCTGTACTTGTATTTTGGATTATATCAGCCGGAGTTAATATCTATGATTTCATAAAAGCTAAAAAGTAGAATAGTTTATCATAAAAATATATTATTAAGGATGTGAGTTTATGAGCGAAGAAATCAAACAGAATCCCGAAGTTTGCCCCATGAATCCCCATAAAAGCAAAATCGGCGGACAGGCTCTTATCGAAGGCGTTATGATGAAAGGTGCTTACAAAGGCGCGATGGCCTGCCGTCTGCCGGATGGCTCTGTTGATGTCGAAACATGGGACTTGAAAGGCGGTAAAAATAAACCGTGGTATCGGAAAGTTCCGCTGATTCGCGGATGCTACAGCTTTATCTTCTCGATGGCGGACGGCTATAAATGCCTGATGAAATCCGCCGAAAAACAAATGACCGAAGAAGAACTCGAACAGGAAGAACAGCCTTCCAAATTTGAAGCATGGCTCGATGCGCATTTTAATGAAAAGACTGTCGAAGCTATCATGATGATTGGTATGGTGCTCGGCGTGGTGCTGTCTCTTGCGCTGTTCCTGTTTCTGCCGAAATGGGTTGTCGGTCTGATAAAGCCTCTCACGGCGAACAGAGTGATTCAGTCATTTTCAGAGGGGATTCTGAAAATTATTATCTTTATCGGCTATATGGCAGTCACCAGCACCATGAAGGACATCCGGAGGACTTACGAATATCACGGCGCGGAACATAAGACAATCGCCTGCTTTGAAGCCGGTCTGCCCCTGACGGTCGAAAACGTACAGAAACAAGTCAGACTGCATCCCCGATGCGGAACAAGCTTTATCTTTCTGACATTATTCATCAGTATTCTGGTGATGTGCCTTGTGCCGTTTACGATTCCGTGGCAGAGATTTCTGTGCAGTCTGTGTCTGCTCCCGATAACAGTAGGCTGTTCCTTCGAGTGCATACAGTTCGCCGGAAGAAGCAACGGCGCGATTGCAAAATTCATTTCATGGCCTGGGTTACAGCTCCAGAGAATCACAACAAAAGAACCGGATGCCTCACAGATTGAAATCGCCATCGCGGCGATGAAACCCTGTATTCCGGAGAATTTAGAGGATGATTTATGGTAAATTCCGAATTTGTCCGGATGCTCGAAGATGCCGGCATTCCGGATGCTGATTTCGATGTCAGATGCATGACAGAGCAAATCACCGGAAACCGGTTCGCTCCGGAACTGCATCCCGAACAGAGAAATCAGATGCTCGATATGGTTCAGCGCAGAATGCAGGGCGAACCGTTGCAGTATATTCTCGGAGAATGGGAATTCTATGGTCTGAGGATATTTGTCGGGAAGGGTGTTCTGATTCCGCGTCCGGATACGGAAATTCTTGTTGATACGGTTCTTGACTGGTGCAAAGGCAAATCCGGACTGAAAGTTCTGGATTTATGTACAGGTTCGGGATGTATCGCGCTCGCGCTGAAAAAGCATCTTCCGGATGCCGATGTTTCTGCTGTTGATACCAGTGAAACCGCACTGACCTATGCTCGGAAAAATGCGGAATATCATCATCTTGATATTGAAATTCATCATGCGGATGTGCTGGATAAGCATTTTGCAAAGCAGTTTCATGATTATGATGTGATTGTCAGCAATCCGCCGTATCTGACCGGACAGGAAATGCAGGAACTACAGACAGAAGTCAGGCATGAACCGGCGATTGCACTTCTGGGCGGTTCTGACGAAGACGGAACATATTTTTACAGAAAAATAACAAGTATCTGGAAAGATGCCATCAAAACCGGCGGTCTGCTGGCTTACGAAATCGGCTGGAAACAGGCGGAGCGTGTCAGTGAACTGCTGAATTCCCATGCATTCCGGCAGATTCAGGTCATTCAGGATTATGAACAGCGTGACAGGGTTGTTACCGGAGAAAAAATTTAAAAAAATTTTCAGTTATGCAATTTCTGAACATCTCGTGTGCTATAATATAATCATGATATAGATATGATGAACTTTGATTCAGGAGGTTTTTTATTATGGCAAAAGCAAAAACAGAAAAGAAAACAACGAACGGCATGTATCAAGCACCGACTTCATCCGAAGAAAAAAAGGCCGCTCTTGAACATGCTATCAAGATGATTGAAAAGCAGTTCGGTCAGGGGGCTGTCATGCGTCTCGGCCAGCAGGCGAAAATGAATGTGGATGTGATTCCCACCGGCTCGATGACACTCGACCTCGCGCTTGGCGTGGGCGGTGTGCCGCGCGGCAGAATTATCGAACTCTACGGCCCTGAAAGTTCCGGCAAAACGACCGTAGCCCTCCATATTGTCGCAGAAGCCCAGAAAATGGGCGGCGAAGCCGCTTTCATTGATGTCGAACACGCACTCGACCCGAAATATGCGAAAGCACTCGGTGTCGATATTGACAGATTATTGGTTTCTCAGCCGGACAGCGGCGAACAGGCACTCGAAATCGCAGAATCTCTGGTTCGTTCCGGCGCGATTGATGTACTTGTTGTCGATTCCGTTGCCGCTATGACTACAAAGGCCGAAATTGACGGCGAAATGGGTGACAATCATGTCGGACAGCTCGCCCGTCTGATGTCGCAGGCAATGAGAAAATTAACATCCGTTGTTTCCAAAACCGGATGCGTAGCGATTTTCATCAATCAGATTCGAGAGAAAATCGGCGTTCTGTATGGCAATCCGGAGACTACCCCTGGCGGACGTGCGCTGAAATTCTATGCTACCGTCCGTATGGATGTCCGCAAGGGCGAAATCCTGAAAGAAAATGGTATGCCCATCGGCAACAGAATGAAAGTCAAAATCGTCAAGAACAAAGTCGCTCCGCCGTTCCGTGAATGCGAATTCGATAATATCTACGGAAAGGGCATTTCCAGAACAGGCGAAATCATGGATTTGGCAGTCGAACTCGATGTGATTCAGAAAAGCGGTTCTTGGTTCAGCTATAACGGACAGAAATTAGGTCAGGGGCGTGACAACGTCAAGCAGATGCTTGCGGATGATGAAAATTTCAGAAAGGAAGTCGAGGCAAAAATCCTCGAACACATGAGCGAACTTGATATGACTGCCAGCAATTCTGATGAAGATGATGCTAAGGCACTCGCATCGGAAGCACTGAAAACTATCAGTTCACCGGAAACTGCTCCGGAAAACACTGTCAGCATTGATGTCGATGCAGAGGACGATTTCGAGGAATTCGACCCGACAGAATAAATCATGAAAGTTACCGAAATTATCAGAAAGAAAACCTATTATGAAGTATACGCAGGGGACGCCGTCTACGAAATAGACGGCGAACTTCTGCGTCAGTATCATATTCAGGAAGGCGAAAGCCTTGATGAAGATATGCTCGAAGAACTGCATAAGAAATCCCGATTCCGGCGGGCTTACAGAAGGGCATGTTATCTGCTCGATGACAGAGATTATTCTTATTGTATGATGTATCAGAAATTAATGCATACCTATCAGGATAAACAGCTCTGCATCAGTGTGATGGAACAGCTCGTGCAGTGCGGAGCGATTAACGATAAGCGATATGCTCAGAAACTGGCGGAATATCTCGTTGAGCGCAAGCATTACGGAATTTACAGAATCCGTCAGGAACTTCTGCGCAAGGGCATCGATAAAGAATTAACAGAGACTTGTGTCAGAAAGCTCGAAGAACAGTCTCTGGAATATCTTCCGGAAGTGCTTGCCAAAAAATACGGCAGTCAGCTCACTGACCCCGATGATTTCAAGACAAGAGATAAAGTCATCGCCGGCATGACACGGCTCGGCTATGATTATTCCAGTATCAAGAAAGCGGTCGAAGATTATTTTCAGAATACAGAACAGGACGAAGATTCCTGAAAGGAGACAGATTATGGCAATTAAAGTCGGTATGGTTTCGCTTGGATGCGATAAAAATTTAGTCGATTCCGAAAGAATGCTGAAGAAATTACGCGCTCACGGCTATGAACTCGTCACGGAGTTCGGTGATTCGGATGTTGCTGTTGTGAATACCTGCGGTTTCATTCAGTCGGCGAAGGAAGAAGCGATTGAAACAATTCTCGAAATCGCAAAGCTCAAAGAAGAAGGCAAAGTCAAGAAATTAATCCTGACCGGATGTCTGACTGAACGCTATAAAGAAGAAGCTGTCAAGGAATTCCCCGAAGCAGATGCCGTGATTGGTATCGGTGATAATAAAGATATTGTCGAAATTCTGGATAAAGTTCTGCATGGTGAAAAAATTGTCAGATTCTCTCCGAAAACGGATGTTGAAATGACTGGTGACAGAATTATTTCGACTCTGCCGTTCTTCTCCTATCTGAAAATTGCAGAAGGATGCTCGAATCATTGTACTTACTGTGCAATTCCGATGATTCGCGGAAAATTCCGGAGCGTTCCGATGGAGCAAGTTCTTGCCGAAGCCGAACAGCTTGTTTCTTATGGCGTTACCGAACTGAACATCATCGCGCAGGATGTCACGCGATACGGCGAGGATTTGTATCACGAAAACAAACTCTGCGAACTCCTGACGAAACTATGTCAGATTCCGGATTTGAAATGGATTAGACTTCTGTACTGCTATCCGGAACGCATTACGGACGAATTAATTGAAACCATCGCCAGAGAAGACAAGATTCTGAACTATATCGACATGCCGATTCAACATTCTGATGATAAAATTCTTAAGCGCATGAACCGTCCGACAACGAATGAAAGCCTCCGGAAACTGATTCAGAAGTTAAGAGACAGAATTCCGGAAATTGTTCTCCGGACAACTCTGATTACAGGATTTCCAGGGGAAACCGAAGAACAGTTCAACAATCTTGCGGAATTCGTTCAGGATATGAAATTCACAAGATTAGGCTGTTTTGCCTACTCTCAGGAGGACGGCACTCCGGCCGGAAACTTCCCCGACCAGATTGATGAGGAAATCCGTCAGCACCGTGCTGACATCATCATGGAACAGCAGATGGAAATCAGTGCGGAATATAATCAGGAACAGCTGGGCAAGATAAAAACAGCTGTTGTCGAAGGTTTCGACAAGTGGGCGGAATGTTATTTCGGCAGAACCGAAGCCGATGCTCCTGACATTGACGGAAAAATCTTTTTCAGTTCCGAAGAAAAACTCGAATCCGGTCAGTATGTCAAGGTCAGAATTACCGATACGCTCGATTATGATTTGTTAGGGGAGGTTATATCTGATGAATCTGCCGAATAAACTGACATTGATGAGAATCATTCTTGTGCCGTTCTTTATGCTGTTCTTATACTGGGAGATTCCGTATCATTTCACAATCGCGCTGATTATCTTTGCCGCCGCCTCGATTACGGATGCCCTTGACGGCAAAATTGCGAGAAAATATAATCTGATTACAACATTCGGGAAGTTCGCTGACCCTTTAGCAGATAAGATTCTTGTCTTGGCGGCTTTTGCCTGTCTTGCGGATATTATGCAAGGTCAGATTGTCAATGGCGTTGTCGTGACCATCATCGCCGCCC
>JAFUWP010000047.1 GCA_017483405.1 Oscillospiraceae bacterium
TCATCAATATTTTCTTTCTGAATCATCTGGCCTGCCTGAATGACATCACGGATTAATCCTGCCTGATTTTCATCAATCAGCGGATGGATAATTTCAGAAAACTGTTCTTTCAGATAAAGAATCAGGTCATTGTCTTCGGGATTCTGATGATACATCTGTATCAGGATGCTGACCTTTTCCACTGTCGGAAGTGTCACCCGAAATTTGTGATTGCTTATCACGTAGACACACAGAGAGGCATTGCCCCTGTTTGTGAAGTGAATGCCTTTATAAGTCAGCTTGCATAAATGTCCGGAATCCAGAGCATCACTGCTGATGAATTCCAGTCCGTCCGGAAGATGCAGTTCCGAAATGTTCTGGCAGTCATAAAAAGTCTGCGCGCCGATTTTCGTGACTGTCTCCGGAATTTCAAGTTCAGACAATGCCGTGCAGTAACTGAACAGATAATCTTTCAGTTCGGTAAGGGATTTCGGAAGTCTGACAGATTTCAGCTTTTCGCATCCCTGAAATGCGCCCTGTCCGATTTCGGCAACGCTGTCCGGCAGAACCGCCTGTTCCAGACGGACACAGCCAAGAAAGGCATCTCTGCCGATTTTTTCGAGTCTTCTGGGGAATCTGACATCTTTGAGGCTTTTGCACTGACAGAACGCGCCTTCCCCTATATCGACCAGATAATCCGGCAGAATCACCTGTTCTAGATTCCGGCAGTTCTGGAATGCGCTTTTCCGGATATGTATAACAGAATCCGGAAATGTCACACTCCGGATAAATTCGCAGTTGGCAAAGGCATGTGCGCCGATATGAATCAGCCTGTCCGGAATGACAACATCCGGATTTCTGCTGTTATATCTTGTCAGAACGCCATCGGAAGTAATTTCAAAATCCAGCATCATGCGCCTCCCCGTTACAGAGCGAACTTCCGGCTGATGACGGTTTCAATATCTTCATAGCCGAAATGTCTGTATTTATAATCCGTCAGCAGGAGTGTGATTTCGGGTGTATGATGTTCCACGGAATAAAACAGGCAGGAATTAATATTGCTTTGTGTGATAAATCTGTTCTGTTCGAGTACTTTCCGGACGATTTCGGGCTTGTTGCGGTCTATCAGCACACGGAACTTGGAAGAAAACTTTTCTTTCAGAAACCGGATGAATTCTTTATCATCCGGATATTTACAGTACAGCTGAAAAATAATATACTCTTTCTCCGGTGAGGGAATCGTAACAGAAATATCATGTTCATTGATTAATTTAATACAGCTGTAAATATCAATGCCGCATGTCGCCTCATCGGACTGACTGGCAGAAAACTGAATATTCTGATAGGATACTTCTGCAATATTTGCCCTGTAGCCTTTGCCTCCGCAGACATCCGGCGACAAATCTGTAATTTTTTCCGGAATGATGAGCTTTTCCGGATGACATCCGTGAAATGCATGTAAGCCGATATGCTTCACACTTTCCGGAATGTGAATCCTTTTCAGAGAATAACAGCCTGCAAACGCATAGGACGGAATTTCCGAAACACCCTCCGGAATGATGATTTCTTCCAGACTTCTGCACCAGTGGAAGGCTCTCTTACCGATTTTTTTCAGCTGATGCGGAAGATTGATTTTCTCCAGCGTCTCGCATTGTTGAAATGCATCATCGGAAATCTCCCTGACAGTTTCCGGAAGAATGACTTCTTTCAGGTTAGGACAGGGATTTTCTTCTCCAGTGTTATATCTTCCGAATGCCAGAGAATCAATTTTCGTCACGCCGTCCGGAATGACAACTTTTTCTTCACTGCCGATGTATTTTCTCAGAACACCGTCCTGAATTCCAATCATAGACTTCACACTTCCCCCGAAACAAAATAGAGTTCATAATTCTATTTTATCATATTTATCAGGAAATGTCAAGAATTTCTCTTGTTTTTCAGAACATATAAACAGCCACTGACAATTCCGGCAGACAGCAGAAATTCTCCTCTGCCCCAGAATTTTCAGTCTGACAAGAGACTGAAACTCTTTCCAGAGGAGAATCTGATTTTCTTCCAGACCGCACAAAGACAGAACCGCGCGGTCATAGTGCAGAACTTTCTGTGCGCTTTCGCAGACGGCATCGAGGTTATGCGGACAGGCTGAACAAATCCTGTCCGTATGCAGGACAAGCCTGATTTCCGGATTATGACAGTCCAGATAAGAAATCATTTCTGACATGTGCTGAGTAAAATCAGGACTATAGCCCTTTCCTTCAAAGAAGGCAATACATAACCCGTGATGCGGTCTTAACTCAAAACTTGACATATTTTCTGACTCTGTCGGAAATCAGGATAGCAAGTGCCAGTTTCAGGACATTCGAGCCTAAGAACGGAGTCACGCACCAGCTCAGAGCCGTGCCGAGGTCGATTGCCTCCACCTGTTTTGCATAGACGAACATAAACCATGCTGTTCCGAACACATAGCAGAGCACTGTACCCAGAACCAGCGCGATTAATCTCATCCATAATTTTTCATGATGAGGCAGTTTCTCAAAAGCCCAGTAAACAGCCGCATTTGCCAGAAATCCCAGAATATATCCTCCTGTTGTTCCCAGAATCACGCCCAGACCTCCGGAAAATCCTGCAAATACCGGAACGCCCACCGCGCCGAGCAGAATATACACTAATACAGAAAAAAATCCTCTCTTTCCGCCGAGGCATTCCAGCGCGCAGTAAATCGCAAACGTCTGGAGCGTAAACGGTACGGCGGTCGGAATCGAAATCCATGAGCATACCGCAATCAAGGCCGCGAACATCGCGGTAAAAGCTAAATCTTTGGCACTCCATTCGGATTTTCCGGATTTTTCAGAATTTCCGGATGAGGCAGTCATCGTCATCTGTGACATAAAGCAAAAACTCCTTTTTTAGTAAAATCAAAAAATCATGCATGTTGATTTTATTATAGCATATCCCCTTCTGATTGTCAACTGATTTTTTATATCTGGTTAACAATCAGAAATAATCCTGAAAAAACCCTTGACAAATTCCGGATTCTATGTTATAGTTAAAGATACAAGTACAATTGTTTTTTGTACACGGACGATTTGACATATTTGAGAGGGGGCTTTCGCATGGAACATCAGTTAATTGTTGTCGATGCTTCCGTCCTGCCGGATGTCATTAATAAGGTCTTGGAAGTCAAGAAACTGCTCGCCAATAAAGAAGAAAAAAGCTCTGCCGCCGCCTGCAAGCGTGTCGGCATCTCCCGAAGCGCATACTATAAATATAAAGACTGCGTTTTTTCTTATGAGGACAAACTCACCCGAAGAATCATGAATCTGCAAGCTGTTCTTCGCGATGAAGCCGGTGTGCTTTCGAGTGTTCTCTCGGCACTTTACGATTTGGATGCCAATATTCTGACCGTCAATCAGAATATCCCCATTGACGGCGTAGCAGCAGTGACTTTTTCGATTCGGCTCGGAAACGGCCTGCATTCCCCTGTTTCGTTGCAGGAACATCTGATGCAGGTTGACGGCGTTGTTGATGTCAAAATCCTGTCCGGAGAATAAATCAAGATTCAAAACAGAAGGAGTTTTTTAAGATGGAAAAATTAGCAGTACTGGGCTGCGGCGTTGTCGGCTCAGGTGTCGTGGAGTTATTCGAGAAAAATAAAGCACTCATCCAGAAACGGTGCGGAAAAAAAGTCGAAATGGGTTATATTCTGGATTTGCGCGATTTTCCCGACAGACCTTATGCAGATAAGCTTGTCAAAGATATTCAGGTCATTCTGAATGACCCTGATGTGACGGTTGTCGCAGAATGCATGGGCGGTATCGACCCCGCTTTCGATTTTGTGAAATCCTGTCTCGAAGCCGGAAAAAGCGTTGCCACTTCCAATAAAGAATTAGTTGCCGCAAGAGGGGATATTCTGCTCAAGAAGGCAAAAGAGCATAACTGTAATTTCTTTTTTGAAGCCAGTGTCGGCGGTGCGATTCCGATTATCAGACCTCTGCACAAATGCCTTGCCGCTAACGAATTTTCCGCGATTGCCGGTATTCTGAACGGTACGACTAATTTTATCCTGAACAAGATGATTAAAGAAAATATGGATTTCGCCGCCGCACTTGCACTCGCGCAGGAAAAGGGCTATGCTGACAAAGACCCGACTGCCGATGTAGAAGGTTTCGATGCCTGCCGTAAAATCTGTATTCTGTCATCTCTGGCATTTGGAAAGCATGTTTATCCGGAATCTGTTTATACAAAGGGTATCCGTGACGTAGAACTGAGAGATACAAAAATCTGCGGTCTGCTCGGCTATGCCATCAAGTTAATCGCAAGAGTGCAGAAACTCGAAAACGGCAAGATTCTGCCTGCTGTTATGCCGATGGCTGTCGAAGAAGATAATCTTCTGTCGCAGGTCAACGGTGTTTACAATGCTGTTATGGTGCGTGGTGACGGCATTGGCAAGGCGATGTTCTACGGACGCGGTGCAGGTAAGTTCCCGACTGCAAGTGCCGTACTCGGTGATATGATTGAAGAACTCCAGCTTGACCACACGATTCCGTCCCAGACATGGGAAAATGTTCACGATAATGACTTTATCGAGAATTTTGCTTCTTTCTCTGCCAAATACTATTTCCGTACAAGTTCTACAGATATTGCTGTACTGAATGAAGTGTTCGGTCAGATTGGTGAACAGATAATCTGCACCGATGATGGCGAAACCGTATTCCTGACAGAAAATCCGCTGAACGAACGTGAACTTGATGCTGCTGTCAAGGCTCTGGCACAAAAGGGTGTTCAGGTACTTGCACAGTATCCGATTCTGGAATCTTAAAAGCACAGAAAAATAGTATATATTATCAAGAACAGGGCTGATTTCAGTCCTGTTTTTTGTGATAATCTACAAAAATCAGAAACACTATTGACAAATCTTTTTGAAAATAGTAAACTAATTATGACAATTCTTTTTTGCTGACAATTCATAAAAGAGAACTATTTTTCAGAAAGAGAGGTGATTCCATGAAAACCTCAGAATTGCAGGAACTTCTGCTCGCAACTATGCCCCAGTGGCATTACTGGATTGGAAAGCCGTTCAAGTCTCTGCTGGATGACAATATCAGCCTGAGCATGTATTACTGTATTCAGGTGCTGAAAGAACACGGCGAAAGCATAACGATGACAGAACTCGCCCGCTTTACGCACAGCCCCAAACAGCAGATAACCAAAACAGTCGACCGCCTGACAGAATGCTGTTTTGCCGAACGGATTTCCGACCCCAATGACAGAAGAATCGTCCGCCTGAAACTCACTCAGAAGGGCAAGGATTATATCGAACATTTCTTATCTGAAAAAGCAGTTTATTATCAAAGCATGTTTGATGAAATGACTCCCGAAGAACGTGAAGATTTCTATCAGGCTCTGCAAACCCTGCATGGCTGTTTCTGCAATATGCACCGAAGAAAACAGAATCAGCCAAAATCCGAAAAAGATGCGTCAAAAAATCAGTAAAAATCAGAAAGAAAGGAAGATTGTGAATGAATATGCTGAAAAGACTGCTGGCCTGTCTGCGTGAATACAAATCGACCACGATTCTGACAATGTTTTTCATGCTCGGCGAAGCAGTTTTAGAAACATTTCTGCCGTTCCTGACGGCTCGGCTGGTGAATGAAATCCAGAATCAGGCGGCAATCAATGATGTTCTGCGGACTGGCATTCTGCTGACAATCATGGCGATTTTCTCCATGATGTGCGGCGGTTCAGCCGGATTTACGGCATCCAAGGCCGCGACAGGACTTTCCAAGAATCTCCGTCATGACATGTTCGAGAAAGTACAGAACTATTCTTTCGAGAATATTGATAAATTTTCTTCTTCATCGCTTGTCACCAGAATGACAACGGATATTACTAATTTACAGATGGCTTTCATGATGACTATCCGCATGGGTCTGAGAAGTCCGCTGATGTTTATATTCTCTACGGTGATGGCCTTCTACATGGGCGGTAAGCTGGCGATGGCGTTTGTTGTTGTGATTCCGGTGCTCCTTGCCGGACTGTTGCTTATCGGGAAGAATGCACTGCCGGCATTCCGGAGAGTATTCAAGAAATATGACAAGCTGAATGAATCTATTGAAGAAAATGTCCGCGGAATGCGCGTTGTCAAGGGCTTTTCCCGTGAAGAACATGAAAAGAAGAAATTCGACACCGCCGCCGAGGACATCCGTCAGGATTTCACTAAGGCAGAACAGATTATCGCTCTGAATACCCCCCTGATGCAAATCTGCATGTATTTCGATATGGTCTTTATTCTGCTGGTAGGCTCAAGAATGGCAATTGTCGACCATTCTGTCGATATTGGTCAGATTTCCGCGATGATTACTTACGGCGTTCAGATTCTGATGTCACTGATGTTCTTATCTATGATTTATGTCATGGTGACGATGTCTGCGGAATCTGTCAAGCGTATCTATGAAGTTCTCGAAGAAGAACCGACCCTCGTCAATCCGGAACAGGCACTTTCTCTTGTAACAGATGGTTCTGTTGATTTCGAGAATGTCAGCTTCAAATATTCCGAACAGGCGAAGAAATTCGCGCTTGCGGATATTAATCTGCATATCAAATCGGGGCAGACAGTCGGCATCATCGGCGGTACGGGTTCGAGTAAATCCACATTGGTACAGCTCATCCCCAGACTGTATGACGTAACCGAAGGCACTATCCGTGTCGGGAATGTCGATGTCCGCAATTATGACCTGACAACTCTGAGAGATGCTGTCGCGATGGTGCTCCAGAAGAATGTGCTCTTTTCCGGTACGATTAAAGAGAATCTGAAATGGGGCAATGCCAATGCCACCGATGAAGAAATCGAAGAAGCCTGTCGGCTCGCACAGGCGGATGAATTCATTCAGACATTCCCTGACAAGTATGATACTCATATCGAACAGGGCGGTACAAATGTTTCCGGCGGTCAGAAACAGAGACTCTGCATTGCAAGAGCACTCCTCAAAAAACCGAAAATCCTGATTCTGGATGATTCCACCAGCGCAGTCGATACCAAGACAGATGCCTTAATCCGTCAGGGATTTCGGGAATTCATCCCCGAAACGACTAAAATCATCATCGCGCAGAGAATTTCTTCTGTACAGGATGCTGACCAGATTATCGTACTCGATAACGGAAGTATCAGTGCAGTAGGCACACATGAAACACTGCTCGCGACAAATCAAATCTATCGCGAAGTGTATGAACAGCAGACTCACGGAGGTGAAGAATAATGCCGAAACAAATGCCTATGCAAAGACCTCAGATTAAAAAAGGCGTATTCTCGCGCCTTGTCAAGATGCTGTTTTCGTTCTATCCGAAATTAGTCCCGATAACTATCGGATGCATTATCTTTTCTTCTGTTGCATCATCCATTCCGGATATGTATATCCAGAAAGTTATCAAAATCATCGTAGAAGCTCTCGAAAGCGGATGGGACTGGAGCAAGGCCAGTGAACAGATTGTTCCTATGATGATGTTTTTAATCATGCTGTATCTGATTTCCACAGTTGCGATTACGGTCTATTCCCAGCTGATGGCAGTCATCACACAGGGATTTCTCAATAAGATGCGTCAGGCTATGTTCAAGAAGATGCAGAATCTGCCTGTCCGCTATTTCGATACGCATAAGCACGGCGAAATCATGAGCTATTATACGAACGATATTGATACGCTCCGTCAGCTGATTTCTCAGGGTCTGCCGACTCTGCTCAGAGCCGGTACAGTCGTGATAGCCGTATTCTTCATCATGATGTATTATAGTTTCTGGCTGACTCTGCTCACGATTGCCGGCGTTATCGCGATGATGTTCGTCTCTAAAGTGATGGGCGGCGGAAGTGCGAAATACTTCCTTCGTCAGCAGAAATCTATCGGCGATACCGAAGGTTATATTCAGGAAATCATGAACGGACAGAAAGTTGTCAAAGTATTCAATCATGAAGATACCTGTCAGGAAGAATTTGACGAAATCAATGAACAGCTCTGTCATGACAGCTACAGAGCGAATGCTTATTCTAATACGTTAGGCCCTATTGTCATGAATATCGGTAATATTCTTTATGTACTGATTGCTGTTATCGGCGGTGTACTGGTGCTGAATCATGTCAAGAATTACAGTTTTTCCGGTGCGGCACTGGATGTCAGCATTGTGGTCGCTTTCCTGAACATGACCAAACAATTCACCGGAAATGTGAATCAGGTAGCCCAGCAGATTAATGCTGTCGTGATGGCACTCGCCGGTGCGGACAGAATTTTCAGCCTGATGGATGAAGAACCCGAAACCGATGAAGGCTATGTAAAACTTGTCAATGCCGAAATCCTTCCGGACGGCACTGTCAAGGAAACCAAAAAGCATACCGGTCACTGGGCTTGGAAACATCCTCACAAGGCAGAAGGCACTGTTACTTATACGGAATTACAGGGCGATGTGCGCATGTTTAATGTAGATTTTGCCTACGAAGAAGGAAAAACTGTTCTGCATGATGTTTCCGTTTATGCCAAACCTGGTCAGAAAATCGCCTTTGTCGGCGCAACCGGCGCAGGTAAGACAACTATCACAAATCTGATTAACCGATTCTATGATATTGCTGATGGTAAAATCCGCTATGACGGCATTAATATCAATAAAATCAGAAAATCGGATTTGAGACGTTCCCTTGGCCTTGTTTTACAGGAAACGAATCTGTTTACCGGTTCGGTCATGGATAACATCCGTTACGGAAAACTTGACGCAACGGATGAAGAATGCATCGCCGCCGCAAAGCTCGCCGGTGCAGATGATTTCATCAGCCGTCTGCCGGAAGGCTATCA
>JAFUWP010000048.1 GCA_017483405.1 Oscillospiraceae bacterium
AAAACGCATTGCACCGACACTTTAAAAAAGGAGGTTTTTAACATGAGCCACGGCACAAAAGGAAAATTCATTGAATACTGGGGCAGAGGCGAAACAGGTCCGATTGCGTTCCAGAAAGAATTCGATACCAAAATTTACTGGCCGAGACTGAAAGAACTGACAAAGAAGTATCATATCGAATATGACCCTTCTAAAGTCGTTCCGACAGATGATGACGAACTGGATGCTATCTGGCAGGCTGGTCTGGAACTGCTGCTTGATGTCGGCGTTCTGAATGTTTCTACAGAACGTGTCATTAAATTCACAGAAGAAGAAGTCAAAGCCGCTCTGGATAATCTTGCAAAAAGTGTGACCCTCGGTGAAGGACAGGATGCCCTGACACTGACATACAGAGGATTTGAAAATTATGATGCAGGTCCGACACCTGTCGGCACAATGGGCAGAATTTTAGGTCCCATTTCTGATGACCTGTATGAAAAAATTGCTCTCAGTTATGCACAGGAACCGCTGATTGACTATACACATTTTCAGGGGGTAAAAGAAAAAATCAACGGCATTCCGGTCAAGCCGGGTTCTCCGTTCGAGATGATGGCAGAAATTCAGCATGTTGCAACTGTCAAGGATGTACTCCGCAGAGTCGGCAGACCCGGTTATCCGGACGGCGGCAGAACACCAGTCAATCTCCGCGCTGAAATGGCAGCTGCCAATCCGCTGTGGGGTGTCGGAAAAGGTGATGTCCGTCATGTTTATATCATGCCGCAGCTGAAAACTGACTATGACCAGATGTGCCGTGCGTATTTCTGGCATCAGTACGGTGCGAATATCTGGGGTATTTTACAGGCATATATCGGCGGAGCAGCCGGAGGTCCTGCAACTGCCGCTGTCAATGGTGTGGCAGATATGCTTGCTTATATCATGCTGTATGAACCGACCGTTCTCGGTACATGGCCTACAGATGCACTGTATTTCAGCAACTCCAGCAAATATGCCCTGTATGTCGCAAACTATGGCGGCGGTGCATTCGCAAAGCATACGCATTTCCCAGCAATTGTCGGTGCCGCATGGCAGATGACTGCCGGCATTGGAAGCGAAGAATATTTCTGGGAAACAGCAGCCGGTGCTATCGGCAGTGCAACGCTCGGATTCTTAGTCGCTGGCGGTACAGGTCATCAGAGTGCCGGACTTGACCAGGCTTGCGGTCTGGGTGCAAGATTCGCTGCCGAAGTCGGTAAAGCAGTCGGCAAGGCAAGACTTACCAGAGAACAGGCAAATCATCTGGTACTTCAGATTCTGCCAAAATATCAGCCGCTGATTGATAACCGTACTCTGCATACTAAGGGCGGTGACTTCCGTGATGTCTATGACCTCACAACTGTACAGCCGAAGCCTGAATATCTCGCAATCTATGAAAAAGTCAAAGCAGAACTGCGTACGCTTGGCTTGCCGATTGATTAAGATATTATCTTATTCTATAGTTTCACCTATCTTCCTCTGTCATCCGGCAGGGGAAGATATGCGAGGTTATATATTGAAATCACAGGAGGAAATTTATATGTCAGAATATCAGGTTGTATTTCAGCCGTCAGGCAGACGCGGCAAAATTGAAGAAGGTACAACACTTCTTGCAGCCGCAAGAAAATTGGGAGTTGGCATCGAAGCCGCCTGCGGCGGTATGAAGGTGTGCGGAAAATGTAAAGTAATTGTCGAAATCGGAAAATTTGAAAAGCTCAATATAGATTCTCATACAGAGCATGTATCGCCTCTGTCAGCCGAAGAAGCAGGAATTCTCGGAGAAGAAGCAGTTGCCAAAGGTTATCGTCTGGCATGTTTTGCGGTACTTCACGGAGATGTTGTCGTGACCGTTCCGGAAGAAAGCAGAAGCGGCAAACAAGTGATTCTGGAGGAAGGCAGTCAGAGAAATTATATTCTGAATCCGGCTGTAAAAATCTATCCTCTGGAGCTGAATCTGGCAAGTTTTGAGGATTATGCCGATGACAGCAGAAGAATCATTCATGCTTTGCAGGAGAAGTATCATCTGCCGGAACATCTTGTATTTGATTATACAGTACTCCGGAATCTTCCTGCGATGATTCGTGACAATGACTGGAAAATTTCTGTTTTTGTATGGCAGGATAAGGAAATTATCAAAATACTGCCTGAAAATGCAAGTCATAGTTACGGCATTGCAATTGATATTGGTACAACTACACTGGCGGCGTATCTCTGCGATATTTCAACCGGAGAATTATTACAGAAATCTTCCCGAATGAATCCGCAAATCAGCTACGGAGAAGATGTGCTTGCCCGTATTTCCTATATTCAGTCAAATCCGGACGGTCTTGAGAAACTGCATCAGGAAATTATCGGTGCAGTCAATGAACTCACAGCACAGATGACTGCGGAACAGGGATTATCTCCTGAAGATGTTGACGAAATTGTATTAGTCTATAATACAGCAATGCATCATATCGCACTGAATATTGAACCGAAATATCTCGGACGTTCACCGTTTGTTCCGGCAGTGAAAGAATCTCTGGACATCAAGGCAAGAGATTTAGGCATTCGTATCAATCCGGCGGGAAATGTTCATTCTCTGCCGGTAGAAGCCGGATTTGTAGGCCCTGATAATGTTTCTGTACTGATTGCAGAAGAACCTTATAAAGATGAAAAAGTACACTTGATTATTGACATTGGCACAAATGGAGAAATTGACCTCGGCAATCAGGAAAAACTGCTTTCAACCTCCTGTGCAACAGGCCCTGCTTTAGAGGGCGCACAGATTAAGTTTG
>JAFUWP010000049.1 GCA_017483405.1 Oscillospiraceae bacterium
CTGCAATTAGGGCAGACGGATGCGGTATCCATCGAACTGAGTTCAGCACGGGCGGCGGCAATCTGCGCACGGGCATCGGCGATTTCCTGCATGAGCGGTGCGAAATCGGGGTCACTGCGGTTTCCGTAGAGCTTTTCATACTTCTGGCCGATGGCGATATAAGTATCTTTGAGCTTGTTTTCGGCTTTGCGGATGTTGTTCTGTACGCGGACTTTTTCGGTGACTTTACGGGAACTGTCCACGGCATTTCTTGTGAGCTTTCCGGCGGAATCCTTCATTTCTGAGCCGAATTGCATCAGTTTTGATTTGAGTTCGTTTGTGTCCATAAAAAAACCTCCTGTATTAAGTAAATTTTTAAAATAAATCATACAGATTTATTCTGTGTGCATTGGCTTGTGAATCATGTCATGAATTTCCGGAATCTGACAGAATTCCAGCATCTGGGCTTCTGATGTCCGGAAGACAAGCACGACATTCCGGCTGTCGAGTTCTTCTTCGGCATTCTGGAGCTGGGCTTCGGGAGTGAAGGCATTCAGAAACAGCTCCGCCGCGCGGACGGCATCCGGATGACTGGTGCAGAGCTGATTATCAAGAAAAACTTCCTGCTGATATTGCAGTTCTTCCGTAAGCCGGCAGACAATCTTGATTTTAGGATTTCGGGTTTCTTCCTGCATGAAATTTTCTCCTTATGAAATCGAGTATACAAAAATAGATAAATCCGCATAACGCACCGGCATAATTCAGAATCAGGTCATCGACATCACATGCTCCCAGAAGGGTGAATACCTGCGTGATTTCGACACTGCAAATCATGAAAATCAGCACGGCGGAACACCGGAACAGATTCCGCAGTTTCGGGAAGAAATACGGCAGAAAGATTCCCATCGGGAAAAATAAAACCAGATTTCCGGCGAGATTGATAAATGCAATTCTCCGGAGCGGATAATTTTTTTTCAGTCTGGATGCATAAGTCAGGATGGTTCTGAACGGTATCAGCTGGGTATGCTGTCTGACCTGTTTCCAGTAGGGGAGATTCACAACGCGGTGAAATCGGGAGGATTCGCCGTTCAGGAGGCGTTCTCCGAGCACCAGATACAGCACACCAATCAGATAACAGACAAACAGTATCACCATCAGGAACAGGAAAAACCGGTTTTTCTTCTCCGGAGCATCGTTCCTGACCGGAGCAGAACTGTTTTTATTGTATGCGCATTTATTTGAATCGGTTCTGAGTTTCGTCATAAAGATAGCCGATTCCGGCGAGTTTATTCAGAATTTCCTGCATATCGCAGTCATTGGATTTGCAGAATTCTTCAAGTGTCGGATAAAAATCCCTCAGCTGGGTATTCAGCCAGCTGACCAGAATGGCAGGGTCATTCGGAAGTGTCATAAAGCGTTCACTCTTTTCTGTTTTTTATTAATTATAATCTATAAAAACAGTTTTGTCAAGTTTTTTCCGGATTTGAGAAGATTTTCTAAAAATATAAAAAATTTACAAATTCCTCTTGCAAAATCTTCCGGAATAGTGTATAATAAAAAAGCAGGCTGATGTCTGTAACCAAATCGCCGGAATCCGGCAAATTTATGTGAAAGGATGTCATAATTATGGCAGGTTTGAACAAAGTAACTGTAGAAGATATTGAAGTAAAGGGCAAGAAAGTCCTCGTCAGAGTGGATTTCAATGTTCCGCTGAAAGACGGCGTTATCACGGATGACAACAGAATTCAGGCCGCACTTCCCACCATCAACAAGCTGACAGAGAACGGCGCAAAGGTTGTACTCTGCTCTCATCTGGGCAAGCCGAAGAACGGTCCGGAAGATAAGTTCTCCCTCGCTCCGGCCGCTGCAAGACTGGCTGAACTCGTTTCCGCTAAGGTAACATTCGCTAAGGATGATACCGTTGTCGGCGAAAATGCCAAGAAGGCTGTTGCTGAAATGAATGACGGTGATATTGTCGTTCTCGAAAATACAAGATTCCGCGGCGCAGAAGAAACCAAGAACGGCGAAGACTTCTCTAAAGAACTCGCGGCTCTGGTAGATAACCAGATTTTCGTGATGGATGCTTTCGGTTCTGCTCACAGAGCACATGCCTCCACCGCAGGTGTCACCAAGTTCGTAGAACAGACAGCAGTCGGCTATCTGATGCAGAAGGAAATTCAGTATCTCGGCAACGCAGTAGAAGAACCTGTTCGTCCGTTTGTTGCTATCCTCGGCGGCGCAAAGGTTGCTGACAAGCTGAATGTTATCTCCAATCTGCTTGAAAAGTGCGATACTCTGATTATCGGCGGCGGTATGGCATATACCTTCATCAAGGCACAGGGCGGCGCAATCGGCAATTCCCTCGTGGATGATGAAAAGCTCGACTACTGCAAGGAAATGCTCGCTAAGGCTGAACAGCTCGGCAAGAAGCTCCTGCTCCCTGTAGATACTGCTGTTGCCGCTGAATTCCCGAACCCGATTGATGTTGAAATCGCAGTGGAAACTGTTACCGCCGGCGAAATTCCGGCTGATAAGATGGGTCTGGACATCGGCGAAAAGACACAGACTCTGTTTGCAGATGCTGTCAAGTCCGCTAAGACTGTTGTATGGAACGGCCCGATGGGTGTATTTGAAAACCCGACTCTCGCAAAGGGTACTATCGCCGTAGCACAGGCACTTGCTGAAACTGATGCTACTACTATTGTAGGCGGCGGCGACTCCGCAGCAGCTGTTAAGAAGCTCGGCTTTGCTGATAAAATCAGCCATATTTCCACCGGCGGCGGCGCATCCCTCGAATATCTCGAAGGCAAAGTTCTCCCTGGTGTTGCTGTTATCGCTGAAAAGTAAGATAAAATCCTGTCATATCCCTGCTGTTACGGCAGGGATATGCTGAATTGAGGTTTATCATCATGAACGAAGTAAAGTATATTGTCTGCTATACCATCGAAGAAGCTGACGGCATGAATGTCACATGTGTGACAGAACGCTTTGATAATTTTACCGAAGCAGTCAGCAGATACACTCTGTTCTGCGGTGTGCCGAAACGGAGCGTCATTCTTGCCGATATTGAGAATAATAAAATTCTCCAGCAGTTCGGATATATTCAGAACAGCATTGTTATTAATTAAATAAATTTATCAGTCAGGAGTGTTTTCCATGAATAAGAATCTTAGAAAAGCAATCATCGCCGGCAACTGGAAAATGAACAAGACCAGACCGGAAGCAAAAGAACTTCTCGAAGCTATCAAGCCCCTCGTTGCCAATGCAGAAGGCAAAA
>JAFUWP010000050.1 GCA_017483405.1 Oscillospiraceae bacterium
ATCAGAATACAGACCGCTGATGGCATCCCACGTCACGACACCGACCGCGCCGTTTTCGGGCAGGCCGGAATATCGCTGGAATGCTGTGACGGATGCTCTTGTCAGAGGGCCGAAGTAGCCGGTATTCCGGACGGCAGGGATTTCGGGGATTGTCTCATGAATAAAGCTGAGATATTCCTGAAGAATTCTGACATAATCGCTGGTCATGCCTTCCTGAAGGACAGTAGCAGGGTAGGGCACGGGGATATATTCGGCGACATCTGTGGGGATAGATTCGACAATGCCGGCATAAGCTCTGTAGATGTCATCCCACGTGCGTTCGTTGACTTCGCCGGTCTGCGGAAGGCCGAATAATTTCTGAAACGACCTGACGGAGCGTTCTGTTTGTTCGTCATAGACACCGGTAATCTGCAAAGGCTGAACGGCCTCGTAGTATGCGCCGATGACGGCGAGGAAATATTGCAGGCCGCGGACTTGTTCATTGCGCATATTTTCGGAGAGTGTTTCCTGAAACTGGGCAGGGAATTCCCCTGGGGAGATACCTTCGGAATCGAGTTCGGCAAGTCGTTTGACGCTGGTGTAGATATATTCTATCTTGTACCAAGTAGCTTTGTCGATAATACCGGTTTCGGGGAGGTTAAAGACGCGCTGGAAGGCTCTGACGGCATTTTCCGTAGAAGAATCGTAAAAGCCGTTAGCATCTGGGATTTTGGGGATAGCGGGATAATTTCGGGAGATACGGTTCAGCTGAATCTGTGCGGTTTGCACGCACGGACTGGAAGTGCTTGGGGTGAGAGCAGTCCCTGGATAGGATGGTGTAGGAGTCCGGACGGGAGCATTTTTCACGATAGTAATATCATCTCCATAGTAATATTGCAGAATTTCATAAGGCAGAAGGCCTTGTTTTGCCAAATCGACCGTCCCCCACTGGGAAAGGCCGCTGCATGTGACGGTTGTGCCGTTGCAGAAGGCGGCGAACAGGGGTTCAATACGGCCTTCACGGCGGATATAGTCATCAAACAATTCATCGACAAGGCGGGAGATATTATCATAGATTTCGCGGCCTTCGATAAATTTCTGGTCATACTGTGTCACGGAGGTAATATCGAACGGATAGCCTCTTGACCTGTACCATTCTGTATAGATTCTGTTGAGCGCGAAGGAAGTAATCGCGTAGATATTTGCGCGGAGGGCAGTTTCCGGCCATGTAGGGTAGATTTCGCTTGATGCGACATTCTTGATATAATCCGGAAAGGGGAGTGTAATATTGGAGGCATTTTCATCGGGTGCGCCGAGATGTACAGTAATATTCTGAGGGATAAAGGGTTCACCTGTCAGCATGATTAAACACCTCCTGCTTCGGACGGGAATACAATGGTTTCGGTATCTTCATCAACAGCGAGAGGGAGAGGAATCATCTGGAATTCCTGACGGGAAGTGACACCGGCGAAGATGGGAACATCTCTTGCTTCTTCGCGGAAATAGCCGGATGCATAGATTTTTATATCACATGTCGCGTAGGGGGAGACGTTATCCGGTTCTTGAGAGAGAGAGGCTGGCGGTGCAGGGAGGGTCACTGTCGGAGTGACACCGCTTTCATCGGTAATCAGCAAATAATTGAGCTGTACTCTGTCTCCGATTTTCGTATAGACAGTCACTCTTGCACCGGCTACGGGATAGGCATTATCCGCCGCGGATGCCACGACATAAAGCCGGCCTTCGGCA
>JAFUWP010000051.1 GCA_017483405.1 Oscillospiraceae bacterium
ATGCCGCCGCCGACTCTGTTTTCACCGGATGCGATATTGTTCTGAACCGCGGCTTTTCCTTTGAGTGTGAGGGCGGCTGTATTGTTCAGGAGTACGCCGCCGCCGTGAACGGCTACGTTACTGGAAACCGTTCCGCCGGAAATGACAAGCTCACCGGCCTGTGCGTAGAATCCGCCGCCATCCTGCGCGGTATTATCGGAGACTTCGCCGCTGACGAGTTTGCAGACACCATCCGAAACGGCCACGCCGCCGCCGCACTGAGCCGCGGTATTATGAGAAACTGTACCTCCGCTCATACTGAATGTACTGCCTTCTCCGGCCAGAAGAACACCGCCGCCGCTGACATCACTGTGATTTTCGACAATATTTCCGCCCCACATATTGACGGTCGCGCCGGCCTCGATGTAGATGCCTCCTGCACCGTTGGAGCTGTTTCCGCCGGTAATTCTGCCGATACTGCCCAGTTCGACATTGGTATCCGTCAGATTTAGCGTACCGCCTCCGGCAACGTGGATGACTTCACCATGTTCGACAGCGAATTCCAGATTCCGGTTGATATTATAACCATTCAGGTCGATGGTGATTTCATGGCCGGACGGCACGTTCAGAACACCGTCATAAACAAATCCCGTTCCTGAACCGAATCTCGTTCCGTAGGAAGATTCCCAGTCAGCATACAGGATAACCGTTGCCGATGCGCCTGACATCGCTGTATTCCACATTGCCTCCGCACCGCCGGAACTCGGATTGTCATAATAATAAGAAGTCACATTGTTGACCGTGACCGATGCGACTGCACCATCCGGAACGAAGACAGCTCCGTCCGCCTGCACTGCCGGCACGGATGCCAGAAGCAGAACTCCGGATAGCATTGCTGTTAACATGCGCTGTAATTTCATGTAATATCTCTCCAATCAAATTAAACTGCTATTATCTATTATACCGCGAATCGGCAAAAATTACAATGACATAAAAAAACAGATTTATCCTGTTGATTTGCCTTATGTTTTTGTGCATTCTGCCAAATTTGGAATGAAAAGCTATCATTCTTGACAAATTCTGTAATTTGCGCTATACTTAATAATATATATCTTTCAGGAAACGGAGCTGATACATTTCATGAATCAGATTTTAACCAAGCTGGAACGCAAATATTCCCGATTTGCGATTCCGAATCTCATGACAATTCTGGTGTTCGGGATGGCACTGGTCTTTCTGCTGGATACGTTCACATCCGCGAATCCGGATTATGAATACACCCTGAGTTCCCTGCTGTACTTCGACTGGGAGCTGATTAAAAAAGGCCAAATCTGGAGAATCATCACATTTTTATTCATGCCGGAAGGCGAGTCGCCGTTGTTCATCATCTTTGAACTGTATTTCTACTGGCTGATTGGCAAGTCACTCGAAACGCACTGGGGAAGTTTCCGGTTCAATGTATTTTACTTCATCGGGGCGATAGGCTCGGCGATAAGCGGAATCTTTACCGGCTATGCCACGAATGAATATTTAAATCTCTCGATGTTTCTGGCCTTTGCGACACTGTTCCCGAATTTTGAAGTATTATTGTTTTTCTTCATCCCCGTCAAGATGAAATTTCTCGGATGGCTTTCCGGCGCAGGACTGATTCTGATGCTGATTTTCTATCCGTGGATATACAAAATCGCGATTCTTGTCTCGATGCTGAATTTTATCCTGTTCTTCGGAAAAGATTTTTATCAGAGAATCAGATTATTTTTCAGAAGGCTCAAATTCCGGAAACAGAACAAATCCGGCTGGAAAAATAACCACTGGTGGGAAGATGACAACAATAATCCATGGAAAAAATAACATCAGCCGGAAAGTGAGTGCGTTTTATGTTTTTTGAACAGTTTGCCCTGTTATGCAAGCAGGAAAATACTACCCCTACCGAGTTTGTAAAAGAAATTCTTCATCTGAGTTCTTCCAAAGTCACGGCATGGAAGAACGGTTCTATTCCGAAATATGAGATTCTCAATCAGATTGCCGGACATTTTCATGTCACTGTCGGCGCGCTGTTTGACGGAAATATTCTGCAAAGTTCGGATTTCACTCAAGAAGAAATACAAATGATTTCTGATTTCCGGAGTCTCAATCAGGAGGGAAAAGACTATGTTCGGCAACAGATGACCATTGCCGGAATTGTCTATCAGAAATAACATCAGCCTGCTTTCTGCCAACCGCAGAGAGCAGGCTTTTTGCATCCGGATTCAGCCTATCACGATGTAATCAGAAAGCACATAGCCGGTGAGATTCTTCCATGTGACGACATACCAGTTATTGGCCGTGCCGTAGACCGTTACCGCCTCGCCGTTCGGAATGGAGGCTATCCGTGCGCCGTTGATGCTCGGATAACTCCGCAGATTCAGGCCTGAACCATCCGTCACGACAACGCCCTTCACCACCTGCGTGGGAGTCAGGAACGGAATCCCGAAATAATCACAGAGCGATTCCGTAATATTAGAAGCAATACTGTTCAGATTGCCCCGAATCCAGTCGGCATCTTCCTGATTATCGTGATACCCTAATTCGCAGAGCACCGCGACAGCATTTGTCCGGTTGACTTCTCCGAGATTTACAGTCGGACGGGCTGTCACCTTCGAGGGCAGAGGATAGATGCTTTTCAGGTTATTGGCGATAGTAATCGCAAGCTTTTCGCTCGCCATACTGTAGGGAGAATAATAAATATCAATCCCCCGAAGCTGTCCGCTCATGCTTTCCGGCGAGGCATTGGAATGCAATGCTACATGCGCATCATAATAAGCCGAATTCGACTGGGCTATTGCCGATGCTACCGGCAAATCCGGATTGTTCCGTGTAAAGGCGATTCCGCTTGCCCGAAGATAGGGAATCATTTCATCAGCAAGCAGATTCATATATTGTTCTTCCGTACCGCCCCCGATATAGGGGTTAAATTCCTGCGTGGAAGGACTTAAAAAAATCTTTGGCATGAATACTCTCCTTTCAGGATGATAGTATATTCTATGCCAAAGATTCTTAAATTGTTCAGATTTTGCCGTAGACGATGTTTCTCATCAGTTTTGCAGTGGGTGTCGTTCCGGCGCAGGAAGTCTGCACCCAGAAGAAGATAACCAGATGTTCCTTCGGGTCAGCGCAGAAGTAAGTTCCTGTCCAGCCATCCCAGCCGAATTCGCCCAGATTGGCGATAGTTCCGGCAGTAGCCTTATCGGTCAGGACGCGCACCAGACAGCCGTAATCATATCCGCGGAGAGAATCCCAGTCTTGGTCTTTGCGGAAACTTTCTCCGCCGATTTGCGGAGTGATGATATAATTCAGTGCCTTTTCGCTGATGATTCTTGTGCCGTCCTTCGCGATTCCGCCGTTGGCGAGCGCGTTCGCGAACTTGGCATAATCCGGAATCGTGGAGCAGAGTCCGCATCCGCCGGAGATGAATGCCGGCAGAGTCTTGAAATCATTCATGCCTAAATAGCATCCGGTATCCTGCACGAGCTTGTCATTTTCGCGCATGTAGGCCATCGTGAAGCGGTTCTGTTTTTCCTGCGGAACATAGAAATCCGTATCGGTCATACCCAGCGGATTGAAGATATTCTTAAATAAATATTCTCTGTAATCCATACCGGAAACTGCCTGCACCACTCCGCCGAGAATATCGGCAGATGTGCCGTAATCCCAGTGTGTACTGGGGTCGAATTCGAGTGGGATTTCTGCCATCCGCCGGCAGTACTCATCGAGACGGACGGGATTGTCTGATTCTCTGCGCCGAGCCATCTCGATATAGAATTTATCTACATCTTTCTGCGTCTGATTCATACAGTTTGCGTAGGGCATACCGGAAGTCATATTCAGCAGATTCTGAATTCGCATTTCGGTTTTTGCCGGACGGGCTTTGCCTGTTTCGGCATCATAGACTTTCATATCGGCGAATTCCGGCAGATACCAGCTGACGGGGAAATCCGGATGAAGTTTCCCTTGTTCGGCTAACTGCATGACGGCGACTGCCGTCACGGGCTTGGTCATGGAATAAATCCGGAAAATGGAATCTTTCTGCATGTTCTGATTTTCTTCCTGATTGGCCATGCCAAACGAATTTTCATAAATACATTCATAATTCTGATAGACAGCCGCATTCGCACCGACAAAATCGCCGTTCTGCAAACAGCCTTCTATCATGCTGTCGAGTAATTTTTTCATGCAATCCTCCTGATATAATTTTATTTAAATTTCATAATCCAGTGCAGAGGTATCTATCTCTATGGCTTCATCCAGCGAGAAAGCATAAAGATATGTCTGCTTGACGGGCTGATTCAGCACCAGTTCCATAGCTTTCTGATACAGTCCGAGCTGATGGGCATATTTTTCGGAAAGTTCATCGGCATGGGAGGCGCGGTCTGTTTTGTAATCGACAAGCACCCAGCCATCCGGCTCATGAAAGAGCAAATCCACTGTACCAATCATGATGCCGTCCGTCCCCCGATAGCTTTGCAGAAGCGGAGAAGTCTCCGGAAGATGCAGTTTTCCAATCTGGACAAAAAGCTGTTTTTCCTTCATGACAGCATCGGATACTGCAATTCTGCGATACAAATCACTGTTGAAAAATGCCCTGATTCGTTCCGTCCGGATGGATTCGGCCTCGATAGGTTCGAGAATATCGGCTTTCTGCATCCGTTCGAGTTCGGCTTCGGGGTCTTCGGATGCCTTTTTGAAATCCATAAACTGCATGATTTTATGAATGGCCGTACCTCTTGCCGCACCGCGCAGACGGCGGATTCTGCCTTCTTCATCTTCGAGCATGAAATCAGGCAAATCGGCCTGTTCGGCGAAATCGCTCTCCTGATGCGACAAAGAAGTCACGCTCCGTTTCGCCGGAAGTTCGGTCAGACGGGCATCATACTGATAAGATAATTGTTTCTGCATCCGCTGAACGGACTGCCAGTCCGGTTCGGCCGGAATGACGGCATCCTGAACGGCATCTTCATCGGGGACATCCGGCGCAGGCCTCCAGACCTGATATTCTGCCTGTCCGGATGCGATGCTTGTGCCTTCATCCATCGCCTTTTTGAGATAATCCGATTCCTCACCGGAAAACAGATATGCAAGAATCCAGTCCTGCATACTGCCCGATTCCACTGCGAAAGCCGTTACGACATCCGGACAGCTTTCCAGAAATCCGCTCATATTGCAGATATGAGTTTTCGGACG
>JAFUWP010000052.1 GCA_017483405.1 Oscillospiraceae bacterium
AAAACAGCTCCGGCGGATGTGCGGTCGCACCGGAACTGTTTGCTTGATAGATTACTTGCCAAGAATAGTATAGCACATTTCCGCTGTCTTGTCAAGTAGTCGGAAAGGAATTTGCTATGAAAATTATTATGATTCTGCTGGTTGGCTATTTTGTGTTCTACTATGTATCAGAATGGATAGAAAAGCAGAAAGAACTGCTCTCTCCTGCTGAGGAAGAAGAACTTGAATTTGAAGAAAGCTTTATAGAATATGACTTTCATGAAGTTCAGGAACAACTCATCCGGATTCAGCAGACTGCTGAACGCATCCAGTCGATTGAAGAATTAATCACAGATATGGAAATCACATCACCGGAACAGCATGAACTGCCTCTCGAAATGCGCTGGGCTGATACGGCTGACGGCCGCGAGCATCACTATCAGTTCTGGGCAGATGGACGGGCAAGTACTCAGCTCTTGCTCGAAACTGCCTGTCAGGAACGGGAACAGCTCCGCACTTCCCTTTCGGAACAGATTGCTGATTTATACAGTACCGTTGTAACGCAATCAGTAACGCAAACAGCTTTTGAAATGCAGGAGAGGGGAGTGGATGCAGCATGATGAGCGAAGAAGTCAAGCACTGCGCTGTCTGCGGAAAAGTGATTTCCACTCCTGAAAATGATTACTTTTCTCACATCAAAATCAAATACTGTGATTCATGCAGAGAAGTCATCAGGCGCGAGCAGACACGGAAAAGAGTCAATGAACTCCGGAGACGGAAAAAAGAGAAAGATAAATTTCGCGATAAGGAACTTGAGCTGATGAAAGAGAAAGTCCGTCTGCTGACAGAGGAGAACGAACTTCTGAAAATCGAAAATCAGCGGAAAAGAGAACAAATCAATCAGCAAAGCAAGAGTGTAATTACACAAATCAGAAAGAAGGTATCATCCGAATGACAAATGAACAGAAAATAAAAAGCATGTCTACAGAAGAACTGGCAGAATATATTTTTGAGCTGGGAAACGGCAGAGAATACTGTTACGGACATTGTATCTATCAAGGCGAGGAAGACTGCGCTCGACATAACTGTCTGGAAGGCGTAACGGCATGGCTGAAACAAGAAATTTCCTCTGATAGTATTCGCTCATCCGGCTGGATTTCTGTAAAGGACAAACTGCCGGAAACTGCGCAATTTTGCTTTGTAGCTTGCCATGAATGGGATATGTTTGAAGATACCTTGAGCAGTACGGTTCATTTCAGAGTCCTGCAATATCTTCCGGATGTAGGATGCTGGAATATTAAAACACCTGTTCAAGTGCTGGCGTGGATGCCCATTCCAGAACTTCCAGAAAAATGAAAGGAGAAAATTATGACTGACAAAGAAAAAGCAATTGTGACCCTGTACACCGGATATGCGATGATGGAAGGTGAAAAGCTGAGTGAAGTATATGCCTATGCCGCGGAGCTGATGAACCGTCCGGTATATACACATGAATTATTTTCGGATGAAGTACAGGCAAAAGTAAAGCCTGAATTTATTGCCATGTGCGCTGATGAAACGCCTGTCATTGACCTGAAAGATGAGATGTTCGGAGGAATTTTATGCTGTGCTGTCCGGTATGCACTGACACGGGCATCCAGCGCATCATTTACAGTGACACAATTTATCAGACCGTTACTGCCGTATCTCAGTGACCTTGCTGTGCAAAATATCAAAAGAATTATTTCAGAGTGTGCTGTTTACGGTGATAGCTGTGATGTTCGGACTTGGCTGGACTTTATGGATGATGTCAAGGCAGAAATCGAAAAGAGAGGCATCCTATGAAAGTAAAAGAATGTATGAACCTGCTGTGCAGATTTAATGATACAAAGCAATTAAAAGTATATTTTACAGATGACGACTGCGATTTGACTTACAATAGCAAGAATAATTTCGATGCATATCAGTTTGGCTTTTCTGCTGGATTATGCCACAAGTCCCAGATAAATTTTATTTCAGAAGCACTCTTGGAACAGGAAGTTTTCAAAATCTATGCGCTGGAAACAGACGCTTTTGTTATCAGGCTGAAACCCGAAAAAACAAATCCGTACAATAGGAATGAAGAATCTCAGGAAATTGTCAGTGATGAAGAACTGCCGCTCTGATACATTAACGAGAACAAATTCACGTTTTGAAAAGTCGAAAAATGCTGACAAAATCAGAAATCTGTGGTACAATAAGGATAATCCCAACTAAACCCCTATATCATGAAAATATTCCGGAACAGTTTACCCCACTGTTCCGGAATATTTTTATTGACAAAACGTATGTTTTCTGATAAAATGAAATAAAGAAACTTTGTTCGTGTAAAGTGAGATGATTCTATGCAGAAAGGAACTATCGGCAAAAGAATACGGCATCTGAGAAAAGCGTCCGGAACATCCCAGCAGGAGCTTGCCGAAAAACTGTATATCTCTCAGAAGACGGTTTCCAGCTGGGAATGCGGAAGAACCGCACCGGACAGTGAAATGCTATTAAAGCTGTCTGCTGTTTTCGGCACATCACCAAACTATCTTCTTACTGGAAAAGAAAGGCTCTGACTTTGAATCAGAGCCTTTCTTTTTTTGTCTATGTTTTGTAGTATTTCATTGACATCATACTGTAAATACTGTATAATAATAATATAGAACTTCTACCTTTCTTTGTTATTTTGATGTTTTCTTTGCTGCCGTCCGGCAGCATACGGCAGAGTAGAGCACTGGAAGCTCGCAAGGCTCATAACCTTGAGGCAGGCGGTTCGATTCCGTCCTCTGCAACCAATACTGCATGACTGATAAAAATTTCTTCTTAAAATACCCCGACAGACAAAAGAGTATCTTTCCGTTTCCGAACCGATACTCTTTTGTTATATAACAAATCAAAATAGGTGAGATGATTGCTATGGCGGAAGAACGATGTGAAAAAGTCAGCTGGCTCAAACGTGCATTTTATGCAGAAAAGGCTGCGAAAGCCTATCTCGAAAAATATGAGCATGAAAAATACCTCG
>JAFUWP010000053.1 GCA_017483405.1 Oscillospiraceae bacterium
GAAGTCGGCAGATTAATTACAAATTCCCTTGCATTATTGATGATACTGTAAGAATATCTTGACGGCCTGACGGAAATATATGTCATTGGCGGATGGGTGCAGAGAATTCCAGTCCATGCGACAGTGAGCACATTCGGATGCTTCATTGTACCGCATGTGACGAGTGCCGGCGGTACGGGCGCGAGCATCGCGCTCCCTTTCCAGACGACTTTGCTCAAATAAATTCCTCCTTTCAGGAATGTTTTTCTTTATTATAGCATATTTACTAAAAAAAAGCAATCCCGATTCTGAATTTTTTTCATATTGTAATATCGAAAACGATTATAAAAATAAATTTTGAATAAAAATAATACTAAAAGTAAATTTTATATTTTTTTTTAAAAAACAGTTGATTTTATGTAAAAAATATGTTATGATATATATGAGGGACTTTGAAACAGGAGGGTGCATTCAAAGTACACTGGGCGCACTGCGCCGATTCTATATTTTTTAATATAAAAGGAGGATTGCTATGCAACTTTTTCTGTACAAAGATACAAAAGAAGATATTGTTCATGCATCTGCAAATCAGAAAGCAACAGGATGCAGAATCAAACTGAAAAATGCAGCGAATTTCAATCAGGCAGGCTCACATGATTTCACTGACCTGATTGAATTTCTGGACGCTGTCAACTGTCCGAAATGTAATGATGCATTTTCAAAGAAAATTCTTGCAGCAGACAACAAGGCAAGACGTGAAAAAGCAAACGCTGCACAAAAACAAGCCAAAAGCGGTTATTCCGATGATGACAATCTTGTCAACTTAGCGGAAGAACAGGAACGCAAACGGAATCAGGCAAGGAGCGCATCTGCGCCGCCTCCGCCGAGTGCTTCGACCCTTCCGCCGCCGGCATCAGCTTCTACGCTGCCTCCTCCGGCATCCGCTTCGACCCTTCCGCCGCCGCCGCAGGCATCCGTAAATCTGCCGCCGCCGGAAGAACAGCAGCAGCCAGAACCTGCTCCGGCCGTACAAGCTCCGGAACTGGATGACTCTGCACTGCCGCAATATGAAGAATGGGTTCCGCCCTCCAAGAAAAAAGAACAGCAGGCTCAGGCTGCCGCATCCCCTGCACCCAACGGCGGTTTTGCTGTAGATGATTCTCTTGCGGCCTTCATGGTCAACAAGACGGAAGACCCCACCGCAGCGGCATTTGCATCGGATAACAGTAAAAATCCGAATGTCCTTGCAGAACAAGGCTCTGCTCCGGCCGCACCGGAAAATAATATTCTTGATGATACACTGGCACAGTTTGCCCTTCCTGCCGGCGGAAAGCCTGCGCCTTCTGCACCGCCGGTTCAGCCATCTGCACCGGTTCAGCAGCCGGCACAGCCGTCCGGCCTGATGGATGACACACTGGCACAGTTCGCGATTCCCAGTGCTCCGGCCGCGCCTGCGCCTTCTGCACCTGCTCCGGAACAGCCCGCTCCTCAGCAGAAACAGAGCGTTGATGAACTCCTGAAAGAATTCGGTCAGTCGCCGGAAGATTCCGAATCTCAGACACTTGATGAATTATTCGCCAAGTTCAAAGAACCGAAGAAACCGGCCGCGCCTGCACCTGCACCAGCTCCGGCCGCACCGGATTTCGGGAATCTGGAAGTTCCTCAGCTCAATGCACCTTCCAAGCCGGCCGCACCGGATTTTGGAAATCTGGAAGTTCCCCAGCTCAATGCACCTTCCAGACCGGCCGCACCGGATTTCGGGAATCTGGAAGTTCCCCAGCTCAATGCACCTTCCAGACCGGCCGCACCCGAAGCACCCAAGCCCATGCCTTCGTTTGAGGAAATCAAGCAGGAAACCTCTGCTAAGGCAAAGGCATCTTCCGCTATCATGGATGATGCAATGGAGCTGGATGGTGTCGGCATGGCTCCCAAGACCGAAAACCGCGAGGAAGAAGAAGACGATTATATGTCTCTGGTTGTCAACACCCGTCTCGAAGACTATGACGATGATGATGACGATGATGACTATGATGATGACGATTATTACGATGACGATGATGAGGAAGAATATCACGGTTCTAGCTATGCGCCCCGCGATGATGACGAAGATGAGGAAGAAGAACCAGCTCCGCCGCCGGTCAAGGAAAAGAAGGCCGTATCTCAGCCGCCGGCTGAATCTGCGCCTGCACCAGCTCCGGCCGTTGCCGCTGAAGTACTTCCGCAGAATGCCGGTCAGACTGCTGCGGATATTACCGCCGCTGCCGCCGCCATCACTGCCGCCGCTGCCGCTATTACCGCCGCAACTGCCGCCGCAAAGCCGGCTGTTCCGTCCTTGTCGGGACTGAGCGATTTACCTGACTTATCGCATCTGACAGACCTTTCCGATTTGGATTTGCCGTCTGTTCCGTCCGTTCCGAGTGTTCCGGATATACCGGATGTTCCGGATGTGCCAAGCGCGCGCGGCGGAAGAAATTCCAATCCGTTTGAAGCCGATTCCAATGCTGATATTCCGGAAGTTCCGACACTTTCCGTGCCGACACTTTCTAATGATGATATGGACCCGATGATTCCGGTTACACCGACACCAGGGTATCTGTATGGTCAGCGCGCCTCCCGTGCGTTGCAGAGCATGTATATTCCGCCGCAGCCGCAGTCTGTCTATATGGGACAGCCTCAGCAGCCGCAGTCGGTTTATATGGGTCAGCCTCAGCAACCGCAGTCGGTCTATATGGGTCAGCCGCATCAGTCGGTATATATGCCTCAGCAGCCGCAGTCC
>JAFUWP010000054.1 GCA_017483405.1 Oscillospiraceae bacterium
ATCATGGACAAGTCATTGACCGCCGGACTTATAAAGAACAGCAGTTCGATTTATTGGCGGATACCGTCCGGCGCAGTCTCGATATGAACAGAATTTATCAGATTTTACAGGAGGGCTTATGAATCTCGAATATGTCGCTCCGCAGGAGATTGAACAGCGGAGTTTTGAAATCATTACGGAAGAACTTGGGGATAAAAAGATTCCTGATGAAATCCGTCCGATTGTGCTTCGCTGTATTCATACGACAGCTGATTTTGATTATTATGAAAATTTATATTTCTCTGAAAATGCTGTCGGAATCGCAAAAGATGCCATCCGCAACGGGGCGGTTATCGTGACTGATACCAATATGGCAAAATCGGGTATCAATAAATCTGCATTGGCGCGTTATGGCTGTGAGGTGATGTGTTTCATGTCCGACCCAGATGTCGCCGAAACTGCCAGAAAAAACAGCTCAACCAGAGCAGTCGCATCTGTCGATAAGGCTTCACAATTAAAACGGCCTGTCATCTATGCGGTCGGGAATGCTCCGACTGCGCTGATTCGCCTTTGTGAGCACATCCGGAACGGTACATTCCGGCCGGAACTTGTTATCGGCGTACCGGTTGGATTCGTGAATGTCGTCCAGTCCAAAGAAATGCTGATAAATTCCGGAGTGCCGTGCATCGCGGCAAGAGGGAGAAAAGGGGGAAGCAATGTAGCGGCCGCAATATGCAATGCGATTCTGTATATGCTGGACGCTGAATCAAAATCATAAATCGAGAGCAGGCGGTGCTTTCGGATGCGGATTCCGCATCGCCGGAAGGTAAAAGGGAAACAGTTGCAATTACTGTACGAACCCGTCACTGTAATTGGGAGCAGAATACATCATTGCAATGAGGAATGTTCCACAGAGTGAAGTCACTGAAAATTTTCGGGAAGGCTTTGTATTCTGTTATGAACCATAAGTCAGGAAACCTGCCGTCTGCCGGATACTTACATTTCAAGGTCACGAGGTACTGACCAGAAAGGATTATTACTATGAAAAAATTAACTGTTTTAACGATGAGTCTTGCAATGATTTCTATGTTACTGACCGGATGCGGCGCAAATACCGAAAGTGCGCCGGAATCTTCTGCTGAACCTGTCGTTCAGGAAACATCCGCAGAAGAAACAATCGCCAAAACTTCCGCACCCGAAGAAGAAACCAAAGCCGAAGAAACTACACTCGAAGAAACTTCTGCTGAAGAAGAAAATCAGGGCGAAGAAGATGACGAGGAAAATTACAATACTGGTGATGCCAGTCTCGATAAAGTCCGCAATGAAGACGGCATCGGCGAAAATGAACTGCTTGTTGTCAGCTTCGGAACAAGTTTCAACGACAGCCGCCGCCTGACTATCGGCGCGATTGAAGGTGCTCTCGATGATGCATTTCCGGATTATGACGTTCGCAGAGGATTTACAGCAAATATCATCATCGACCATGTGCAGAGACGTGATGGCATTCTGATTGATGATGTGGATGCCGCTCTGACCCGTGCGGTTGATAACGGTGTTAAGAATCTGGTTATCCAGCCTACTCACTTGATGAACGGTCTGGAAT
>JAFUWP010000055.1 GCA_017483405.1 Oscillospiraceae bacterium
GCCATCGAGAGTAAATCCTGCATACCGGATGCCGCTGTATACATCGACATTAAATCCTGAAGGCTCTGTCCGCCGGAATTCTGATTCAGTAAATCCTGCATACCCGATGCAGATGTATACATGGACATTAAATCCTGCATATTCATACCGCCGGATGCGCCTCCGCCCATCTGTTCCAGATACATCCGGAGTAAATCTTCCTGTGTCATGGAGCTGGTATCCGGAATCAGTTTTCCGAGTGAGGAAATCGCTTTGAGTGTATGATAGAAATCAGTCAGCAGTTCTTGGCCGGCATTGGAAATATTATCGATTTTCTGTTTTTCCTCATTGACGGCATTTTTGCCGTTTTCGATAGCTGTTTCGATATTTTCCTTTCCCGTGCCGATGGCATTGGCGATATTGTCTTTCAGCGTTTCGAGATACTGTTCGAGCATTTCGGGTGTTAAATCTTCCGGAATGGGGGAAACTTCCGTTTCCGATTCGGTTTCTGATTCTGTTTCGGATTCTGTTTCAGAAACGGATTCTTCTTCGGTAGTTTCCTCGGTTTCGGATTCCGTGAATTCTTCCGAAGGTTCTGTTTCGATGAGGAATTCTGTTTCTGATTCGGTCAGTTCGGGAACGGATTCTTCTTCGGTAAGGGGGATTTCCGTCAGTTCGGTGAAAGATTCCTCCGTATCGGAAATTTCCATATCAGAAAGCATCATGACAGACGCGGAATCCGGCTGGAAAGCCAGTCCGAACACCTGCGCATCACGGGGACTCTGATAGGATAAGGCCTTGAAAGAATTTTCTGTAGCGGTTTCTGTTTCTTCTTCCGTATCGGACTGATTCATTTTTTCAATCATGGCGACAGTTTGATACATGACAGCCTTTTCAGAAATGCCCATTCTGCTGATATAGCTTTTAATATCTTCCAGCTTTTTATCTTTGCTGTCATCAGCATCGAAATGCATTCCTGTCAGGATGTTGATTTTCTCCTGTTTTTCCTGCGCCTTGACGACATCGCTCTTATTGGTATAGTCAATCAGATATTCCGTCAGCGCGCTGGTATAGCCGATGGCACTGTTAATCAGATTGGTATCTGTATCGTCATTAGGACGGATGATGCCGGAAATTCTGATTTCAAGAGCATTATCAAGAAGTTCTTCTATTTTTTCCGTATTTTTGGAATCTATCTTCTGGAATAAGCCGTCTTTATTTTCTTCATACATATCGCATTCCGGAATTAAATAAAATTTCTGACTGCATATTTCCGTATAGCTGATTTTTTTGGAATCGAGTGTGACTTCTTCACCGTCCTTGACACGTTTCATAATATCATCATATTCATCCGATGGAAAAAATCCCAGCTGATACAGAGTTGTCACTGGAATTTCATTCTGCTTGTCAAGTACGAGAACTACTTCATTATAGGCACTCGGCATCGAACCGTATAAAATATCATAATGGTCGGTGATGGTCGGACTGACGAGTGTCCCTTCCGCACCTGGCATGAGCTGTTCAAAATGATTCGTACTGGATGA
>JAFUWP010000056.1 GCA_017483405.1 Oscillospiraceae bacterium
GTCAGATTACACTCGAAGTCGCTGAACAGGTCATCTCTGAAATCAATTCTCTTGATATGTTCAATGATGTGAAATACTGCGATTTCGATAAGGCTGTCGCTGACGGCATGGTAACTTATATTCCGCAGATTGTTATCGAAAATTATTATCAGAATGTACTTGCGCAGGGCATCCACACAAATCTCTGTGCGGAAAGCGGTCTGAAAATCGTCTATACCCCTCTGAACGGTACTGGCAACAAGCCCGTCCGCGAAATCCTTTCCAGAATCGGCATTAAAGATGTTACTGTCGTGAAGGAACAGGAAAATCCTGACGGTCATTTCCCGACATGCCCCTATCCGAACCCCGAAATTCGTGAAGCTCTCGAACTCGGCCTGAAATACTGCGATGAAGTCAAGCCTGATTTACTTCTGGCTACTGACCCCGATGCTGACCGCGTGGGAATCGCTGTTCCGGATGGTGATGATTATGCTCTGTTCGCCGGCAACGAAGTCGGCGCGATGCTCCTCGAATATATTTGCAGTCAGAGAAAAGCCAACGGCACACTCCCTGAAAATCCGATTTGTGTCAAGACTATCGATACTACCGATTTAGTTAAGGCAATCGCGAAGGAATACGGTGTCGAAGTTATCGAAGTACTGACCGGATTCAAATTCATCGGCGAACAGATTGGTCTGCTCGAAGAAAAAGGTCAGGAAAACCGCTATGTCTTCGGTTATGAAGAAAGCTATGGCTATCTGTCCGGCACGTATGTACGTGATAAGGATGCCGTTGTTGCCTCCATGCTGATTTGCGAAATGGCCGCTTATTATCGCACTCAGGGCATTTCCCTTCTTCAGGCTCGCGAAAATATGTATAAGAAATACGGAATTTTCCGTCATTCGCTCCAGAGCTTCGAGTTTGACGGCGAATCCGGCATGAACAAGATGAACTCTCTCATGCAGGAACTCCGTGACAATCATCCGGCAGAAATCGGCGGTCTGAAAGTGGTATCCGTTTCTGACTATCTGACAAGTGAAACAGTCAATACTGTTACAGGTGAAAAGACAGTCATCACTCTGCCGAAGTCCAATGTTCTGGTGTTCGACCTCGAACAGGGCGCAAAGGTTGTTATCCGTCCGTCCGGTACAGAACCGAAAATCAAGAGCTACTACACCGCAAAGGGCACAACTATGGAAGATGCCGTTGCAACAGAAGAAAAGCTCAAGGCGGATTTCAGCAGAATTTTCAAGTAATCCGATTCTGATTAAAAAAGTATCAGCACACTGTTTTCATGCAGTGTGCTGATTTTTTATACCACATAACTGATTTTATCCGGAAATTGCTTTTCTGCATCATAACAGCGGAACAGTTTAGCTAATAACCGAATCAGCATGACATCTATCTGAATATCATTTGCTGTTTTCCAGCAGTTAGAGCAGTTTTTAAATTCCATAGTTCCGGAATTGAGCATATCTGTAATTCTGGTATCAGAATCCGGAATTTCTTTTTTCAAAATCCTGATAACACCGTCACAGATTTTCTCATCATTATGATATTCCGGTCGATTCCAGTCAAATGTACCGTATGAAAAAATAACAGTCGTTTCATCTTCCTGTTTTTTATATATCCAACCGCCGATTCCCATACACATAGAATATCACCTCATTTTCTAATAATTATTCAAATTCTTCTTCAAA
>JAFUWP010000057.1 GCA_017483405.1 Oscillospiraceae bacterium
TCAGAATGCCTTTTCTGGTGATATGCCAGCCGGTACTCATGTGCTTCTCCTGACTGTCACTTTTTTCCGCGGAGGGGCATCCTGACTGACGACATACCGTCCCCGTGAGATATTCAGGACGATGCCCATTTCGACCAACTGCATGACGAGTGCCGTACCGCCGTAACTGAAAAACGGCAGACTGATACCGGTATTCGGAAACAGATTGCTCACAACGGCGATATTGATAAATGCCTGCAAGCCTATCTGCATGGTGAATCCGGATGCCACCAGCATTCCGAAACGGTCTTTGCTGTGCGTGGCGATGTGAAATCCCTGCGCTACCAGCAGAACGAACAGCAGAATCACCATCACCGCGCCGAAAAATCCCAGTTCTTCGCAGATAATCGAGAACACAAAGTCGTTTTCCGATTCTGGAAGATATAAATATTTCTGCCGTGATTCGCCGAGTCCCAGCCCGAACGCACCGCCTGACCCGATGGCAATCAATGACTGCTGGGTCTGATAGGCATCATCGGATTCAAACGGATGAAACCACGGTTCAAGTCGGTTCATAAAGTAAGTTTGTTTTCCGGAAATGACTTTCAGGGCGACCCATCCGGCAACGACACCGCCTCCGGCAAGTCCGGATAAAAACAGATGCTTCCAGTTCGAGCCGCCGATGAACATCAGCAGAAAGCCCATCGCGGCAATCAGAATCGTACAGGATAAGTGAGGCTGTAGCATCAGCAGAGCGGCAATCGCGCCTAATAATATCATAAACCGGAGCGTTCCGAATTTGAAAGTCTTCATCTTGTCGAAACTGGTATCAATCAGATAGGAAAATAAAATCACTATCGCGAATTTAGCCAGCTCGGACGGCTGAAAGGTTGTGAATTTGAGATTCAGCCAGCGTTTACAGCCAGTACCCAAGTCTGTTCCGACAAATAATACCAGTATCAGCAGAAAGACACTCCCCAGATATGCGCCCATTGCGACCCAGCGTTTCTGGAAAATATGATAATCCAGAAAGGAAATGCCTATCATCGCAGCAAGCCCGATGCCGCCGAATATCGCCTGACGAAGTGCATAATAATATCCGGCTTTATCCTCATTGATGGCGATGGCATAGCTTGCCGAAAACATCATGACAATGCCGATTCCCAGCAGAAACAGCACAACAATCGCGAAGGTCATATTCACGCCGGTAAAGCGTATTTTTTCTTTTTCCAGTTTTGCCTGTTTCATAACTCTCCTTTCAGGTATGTTCCGGCATGACTGACATCATGCCGCAGAACAGGGCAAATGCTGTCAGAATCAGGATTCTCTGTACAGGGGATTTCCCGTCTTCCCGAAGCTGATACAGAAGTGTCTTTTTCCGCAGCAGCAACGGCAGGGAATTAATCAGCCATGCCGCCAGATATAACATGAAAATATCCATCCGGTGATAATGCAGACAAACCAGCGGCACGGTGATGCCGAGCCAGTATGTTCCGGTCTGACCGAGACGGCATTTCGCCGGATACAGATTCCAGTAAAAGCATCCCAGACATGCACCGGCCGCCGTCAGCGCGTAGAGGGCATTGAGATTCTGTTTTCCGGCAATGCTCAGTACTGCGATGAACAATAACTGTACCATACTGACGGTAATATCTGCGCCATCCACATTCTGTTCCGGTTTCTGCACACTGTACCAGAACAGAGTCAGCAGAACCGCCCTGACCGGAACGCTCAGGACACCGGCCTGCCACTGGAAAAATCCGAAATCCAGTACGGATTCTTCCGGATAGAATTTCAGAAACGAATAACTTGTGAAAAAAGCTACCAGAATCACAATAAAATCCGTTTCACTGCTTTCCGGCCTTCGCAGAACCGTGCGCACGTAATCCGATACCCATCCGATAATCCCGAACAGAAGCCCATGCAGAAGCATCATCCGCAGAACATGGCTTTCGGTCTGGAATTCCGTTCCGGTGCGGTCAGCTCCCATGAACTGCATATAGAGCGTATAGCTCAGGACAAAACCGGCCGTACAGCCGAATATCAGGAGAATTCCGCACATTGTAGGTTTCAGCCTGTTTCCGGAGATGGTATCCTGATTCTGTTCGGCATCGGGGTCAGGGTCACAAAATCTGCATTTCTGTAAGAACGGAATCAGCGCAATCCCCATGATGCCGCTTAGCAGAGCCGAACTCAGGGCGGCAGTCATCTGAATCCAGACGGGCATGATTATGCACCATACAGGCTTTCGATAATCGTTTCCAGATGCATTCCGTGACTGGCTTTGAACAGGAGCACATCACCATCCTGAACGGTTTCGCGGAGTTTCTGGGTCAGGATTTCTGCATTGTCGGTGCAGAATTTCTGAATTTTATCTCCGGCAGATTCCGCGATTTTTTCGGATGCCTTTCCGTAGCAGAACAGCATGTCGATTCCGGCATTTTTAGCCATAATTCCGACACGAGAATGAAGTTCATCGCTCATCGCGCCGAGTTCGAGCATATCACCGAGCACGGCAATTTTTCTGCCATCTGCGAGATAATTTCCGAGAACATTCAGACCGGCCTGCATGGAATCGGGGCTTGCGTTATAGCAGTCTGCAATAATAATCTGCCCGTTTTTTTCCATAATATTCTGACGCATACCGGTGGGCTGATATTTGGCAAGTCCGCAGAGAATTTCCTGTTCTTCCATGCCTGCGAGCGTTCCGACCAGATAGGCGGCTAACGCATTCTTGACGTTATGTTCGCCGACTGCCGGAAGTACGGCCAGAGATTTTTTCTCTCCATGACAGATAGTGAATGTCGTCACACCGTTTTCCTCTTTGATGTCTTCGGCGGAAACATCAGCCGGATTGCCCTTTGTCGAGAACGTGTAAACCGGACGGCTCAATTCAGATTTGAGCGTACATAACAGCGCATCATCGGCATTTGTGACGAGAGGGGCATCATCCTTCATGCCCTCTAAGATTTCGAGTTTCGCCTTTTTGATGCCTTCCTGAGAACCGAGATTTTCCACATGAGAAAATCCGATATTCGTGATAACAGCAACAGTCGGTTCTGCGCTGTTTGTCATACGGGAGATTTCGCCGAAATGGTTCATCCCCATTTCGAGCACCATCGCGCCGTGCTGACTGGTTAAGTTCAGGATAGTCTTAGGCATCCCGATTTCGTTATTGAGATTCGCCTCTGTCTTGAGCGTATTATATTTTTCAGAGAGCACACAGGCGATTAATTCTTTCGTTGTTGTCTTTCCGACACTGCCGGTGACGGCGACAACCGGAATATGGAACTTATTTCTGTACAGATTGGCAATATCGAGCAGAGCTTTTCCGGTATCTTTCACGACCAGACAGGGCAGATTTTCAATCTGAGTATCCGTCACGGCGCAGACAGCACCGGCTTCAAGAGCCTGCTTGACAAAATGATGTCCATCAAATTTCTTTCCGCGGAGTGCCAGAAATAAACAGCCTTCCGGAAGTTTTCTGGTATCGGTGCTGATTTCGGTAATTTCGGCATCGACAGGGGCGGAAGTTCCTAATTTTTCGGCGATTTCTTTGAGAGTCAGCATTTCCATGATTTTTATCCTCCTGATTAAGCTAATTCTTTGAGCGCATCGGCAACGATTTCGCGTTCATCGAAATGTGTATGATAGTTATCTGCAAAAATCTGATAATCTTCGTGGCCTTTTCCGGCGAGTACGATAACATCACCGGCCTCGGCGGTTTTCAGCGCATGGGCGATGGCTTCACGGCGGTCGGTAACAACTTCATAAGGGGTGCTGGTATCTTTCAGGCCTTCGAGAATATCCTGAATAATGGCTTCGGGGTCTTCATCACGGGGATTATCGGAAGTGACAATCAGTTTATCCGCGAACTTTGCGGCGGCCTGCGCCATGAGGGGACGTTTGGTTTTATCGCGGTTTCCGCCGCATCCGAACAGGCAGACAAGATGATTTTCCGTATAGAGCTTGACATTTTCGAGAATATTCTCGATAGCATCGGGAGTATGGGCATAATCGCAGATAACGGAAAATTCCTTTCCGGTGGGGATGACTTCGCATCTGCCGCGGACTCCGGTGCAGGACTGCAAGGCCGGAAGAATCTGTTCATCAGTCAGGCCGGAAAGCTGACAAA
>JAFUWP010000058.1 GCA_017483405.1 Oscillospiraceae bacterium
CAAGTTCATGCCGTACTCCTCAAAAACAAGCAGGAAAGGCATATCCGCGGCGGTATGGCTACCAAGCGGAAATATGCCCAGCTCCGGCAGGCACACCAGAAAACCGGAGAAGAATAAATATCATCATCGGAAAGAGTGCGGATTTCTGCACTCTTTCTGATTTTTTTATTCAGCATCTTGCAAATTATATCATTTTGTAGTATAATAAAAATATCAGCATGGGAAGGAGATTCATTTTTATGACGGCACTCGGAATTCTGAAACAGCATTTCGGTTATGACAGTTTCCGGAACGGACAGGCCGAACTCATTTCGCATATTCTGCAAGGACAGGATGTATTCGGCATTATGCCGACAGGAGCAGGAAAATCCATCTGCTATCAAGTGCCGGCTCTGATGATGAACGGTATGACAATTGTCATTTCTCCTTTGATTTCGCTGATGCAGAATCAGGTCAGCGCGTTGCAGGCAAACGGGATTCCGGCAGTCTGCCTGAACAGTATGCTTGATGAAACGGCCTATAAATCTATATTAAGCCGTATCTACAGGGGAGAAATCAAAATCCTCTACACCGCGCCGGAACGGCTTGTGACACCAAGTTTTCAGAGAATCGCCAGAGAACTGCCGGTTTCCATGATAACTGTAGATGAAGCACATTGTGTTTCGCAGTGGGGACAGGATTTCCGGCCGAGTTATTTAAATATTCTGCCGTTTGTGGAACTTCTTCCGCGAAGGCCGGTTCTGAGCGTATTCACAGCAACCGCCACACCGGAAGTCGCACAAGATGTCCGGAAACTGCTCGATTTGCATGAGCCGTTCTGCCTGACAACGGGATTCAACAGGGAAAATTTATATTTTTCCGTCCGTCAGCCGAGGGATAAACTTCAGGCACTTCTGGAATTTGTCAAATCCCGTCAGGGGAAAGCCGGCATCATCTATTGCATTTCGCGCCGGCTGGTCGAGCAGGTCACGGAGGAACTCCATCGGGCAGGAATTCCGGCTGTCCGCTATCATGCCGGACTGACGGATTCCGAACGCCGTCAGAATCAGGAAGATTTCATCTATGACAGAGTCCGCCTGATTGTCGCAACGAATGCATTCGGCATGGGAATCGACAAATCTGATGTCAGTTTTGTGATTCATTATAATATGCCGAAAAATCTCGAAAGCTATTATCAGGAGGCCGGCCGTGCAGGACGGGACGGCAGTCCGGCGGAATGTATTCTGTTTTATGACAGCGGAGACATCCGGATTAATCAGTTTCTGATTGAAAATTCCGGCGATAATCCGCAGATTGATGACAAAACCAGAGAAAAGCTCCGCCGGAAAGAAAAACAGAGACTCACCATCATGCAGAATTATTGTACAGGCGCATTCTGTCTGCGGTATTATCTGCTGAATTATTTTGGTGATACTTCCCCGAAATACTGCGGAAATTGCAGTTTCTGCCGGACGCATTCCGAACAGAAGGACATCACACAGGAATCACAGAAGATAATTTCCTGTATTTATCATCTGCATGAAAGGAATCTGCATTTCGGCGCATCGGAACTGACTGCTGTCCTCCGCGGAAAAGTGCTGAAAACGCATCCGGAAATTGCAGAACTTTCTACTTACGGCATCATGAGGGAAGTTTCCGAGAAGGCATGTCTTGAAATGATTACTTATCTTATCAGCATCGGCCTGCTGTCCGTGAAGGAGCAGAATATTCTGTATCTGAACCGGAAAGCCGGTCTGTTCCTGAAAGAACAGCAGAAATTATCTATGCCCGTGAAAAAAGCCCTTTCCACTGCCGAAACCGCATCGGGAACAAGTCAGCTTTCCGGCACGGATGAGAAATTATTTCAGTTACTGGTACAATGCCGGAATACAGTCGCGAAGAAAGAACATCTTCCGCCATACGTAGTCTTTACAGACATGACCCTTCGGGATATGTGCCGGAAACAGCCTGTTTCGGATATGGCTTTTCTGAGCGTTTCGGGAGTCGGCCGAGTCAAGCTCGAAAAGTACGGCGATGCTTTTATGACTGTTATCCGGAATTACCGCACATAAATATATAAATTATTATCATAGAAAGGATTTTTTATCATTATGATGGATATGATTCAGATTCTGACAGAGGAATTCTCCGTCAGAACAGAACAGGTGAAAAATGTTGTCGAACTTCTCGATGACGGCAAAACAGTGCCTTTTATCGCACGTTACCGCAAGGAAATGACCGGCGCACTGGATGACCAGACTATCCGCAGAATGGCACTCCGTTTGCAGGCACTCCGCAATCTCGAAACCAGAAAGGAAGAAATTCTGACAGCCATCGAGAACAAAGGCGCAATGACCGAAGAAATTCAGCAGGCAGTCGAAAAAGCGATGACGCTTGTCGAAATCGAAGATATTTACAGACCGTTCA
>JAFUWP010000059.1 GCA_017483405.1 Oscillospiraceae bacterium
CAGGATCTGTTCACGGCCTTTCACATCTGGCAGTGGAACAACAACCTGGCGGTCAAAACGGCCTGGACGCAGCAGTGCCTTGTCCAGCACATCCACACGGTTGGTTGCTGCGACCACGATGGTGCTTGAGTTCGGCTCAAAGCCATCCATTTCCACGAGAAGTTGGTTAAGGGTCTGTTCGCGTTCGTCATGACCGCACCCGAGGCCAGCACCTCTGTGTCTGCCGACAGCATCAATTTCATCAATGAAGATGATAGAAGGGGCATTTCTCTTAGCAGTATCGAACAAATCGCGGACACGGGATGCACCGACACCGACAAACATTTCAACGAAATCTGAACCGGAAATCGGATAGAACGGACAGCCTGCTTCACCGGCTACCGCTCTGGCAAGCAGAGTTTTACCAGTACCAGGAGGGCCGAGAAGAAGAACACCCTTAGGGATTCTCGCGCCGATTTCAGAATATTTTCTGGGATTCTTGAGGAAGTCAACGATTTCGGCCATCTCGAATTTTTCCTCATCTGCGCCGGCGACATCTTGGAACGTGGCTTTTTTGCTGTCGGCCTGTGTCTTGATGTTGGCTTTTCCGAAGTTAGTATATTTCGTACCGCCGGCCTGACGCATCATAAAGACGAACAGCACCACGCCCATCACCAGAATGATGAAAGTCGGAACGTAAGTGATAAGCCATGAATTATCAGTAATCCTGTAATAATCTTGGTCAAGCGGAGTATCAGGATTCGCCTCGTTATACTTGATTCTGTAATCTTCGGTATCATTGAGGAAGATAGAGACATTCGGAACGGAATACTCGACTTCTTCGGAGCTGTTATCCAGAGTCAGTTTCAGGTCGCCTGTACCCAAATCGAGCGTATAGCCGGTGACTTCGAGATTATCGAAATGGGAGATAATTTCTGAATAGGTATATTCAGGTTCTTTTTCATTGAGGCGCGGCAGCATATAGGCTGCGAGGAAAATGAGCAGTGCTGCAATCAAGAGATAAGCCGCAATGCCTCTGCTTCTTTTTGGTGTCAAGAGCTTCACTCCTTTTTAATTTTTACTTATGGGGGATAAAAAATATGAAAATTGGCACTCTCATCATGAGACTGCTAATTTGGATGCTTTAGTATACATCAGGAATGTGATAATCTGATGTGCATTTTGTGTCTGCGGGGTGAACATGCAGAACAAGCATATTCTGCGTATGTTCTGTGACGCAGGCATGATGGGAAACACCGAGATTCTGCACCCATAGAAGACCGGAATCATCGGAAAGACAGTGCAGGGAGTTGCGCAGGACAACAGGCTGTTTCTGAAGCCATTTCCGGATGCTGACAGTATGGGGATTTCCTTCCGGTTTGAGATACATGCCGTCAATCCGGCCGTGGAGCACCGCGGACTCTTTTATTATATCATAATCCAGAACGGAATTTGCAAATATTCTGTGAATTTTTTCAAATTCGGGAGAAATTTTTTTCTGCACGAGTTCTGCGGTGACGAGATAATCAGGAAAAATCTGATTTTCTCCGATAATGAGAGGTTTCGGGATGATTTGCGGATGTTTCCGTTCGAGGAACAGCACACGCTGACTGACATGAGCGATAATTTCACCGCGGATAATTTCGGCCTGACCGCCGTGCTGTAACAGTTTCTGAACAGTGAGAACATTAAGATAATGCGAGGAAATCTGATGGTTTTCCAGAAACATGCGGATGCATCTTCTCTGGATAGCCGGATGCAGATTCTGCAAATCTTTAAGAGTACCATCCGGAAGGAGATGTTCTGCATAAGCTGTTTTCGCGGAAGATGCAAGAAAATCTTCTTCTTCGGAGAGAATATCCGTCATCATGCAGATACTTTTTTCCGCACCGCCGGAGCTGATGCCGGAAAGCAGAGGCGTGATATGATGCCGGATAAAATTTCGGGTATAGACATCCTGCTGATTGGAAGAATCCGTAATATAATCAAGATGCTGTTCTGACAGAAAATGTTCAATTTCCTGCCGGCTGGATTTCAGCAGAGGACGGATATAAATATCACGTTTCTGAGGGATACCGCACAGACCTTTCAGGCCTGTACCTCTGGCGAGCCGGAAAATGACAGTTTCCAGATTATCAGAAGCGTTATGCGCCGTTGCGACAAG
>JAFUWP010000060.1 GCA_017483405.1 Oscillospiraceae bacterium
GGGCTGGATTCTGCTGATTTCCGGAAAGGTCAGAAGTATGTCTCTGCTGATTGTCAGCGGAGTCATGTTAGGCTATATCTGTTCCGCGGTGACGGAGCTGATTGTTGCATTCGCGGATGATGCGAATATCGTAAATCTGCATAACTGGTCAATGGGGAGTTTTTCCGGAACGGACTGGCAGGATGTCCGGCTGATGACAATTATCATTCTGATTTGTCTGATACTGACATTTCTGATGTCAAAGCCTCTGAATGCGTATCAATTAGGAGAGGCCTACGCTGAAAACATGGGAGTAAATCTGAAAAAATTCCGGATAATCGTAATATTGCTGTCAAGTATCCTTTCGGCATGTGTGACGGCATTTGCAGGGCCGGTGTCATTTGTCGGAGTGGCCGTACCGCATCTGATGAAAACGCTGTTCGGAACAGCAAAGCCGATTATCATCATTCCGGCGGTATTTCTCGGCGGAGGAGTATTCTGTCTTTTCTGCGACCTTCTCGCTCGGAATCTGTTTGCACCAACGGAATTAAGTATCAGTACTGTGACGGCCGTATTCGGTGCGCCGGTTGTTATCTGGATGATGCTGCACAGGAGTATGAAAAAATATGAGTGATAACTTATTACGGATGGAAAATCTGATTGTCGGATATGGTAAGCATATTATTGTACAGGGAATGGATTTTTCTGTGAATTCGGGTGAAATTGTAACGCTTATCGGGGCGAACGGAGCAGGGAAGTCAACGCTTCTGAAAACAATCGCCTCCCAGATTGCACCGCTGGCAGGAACAGTTTATTTTCATGATAAGGCGCATATCTCGGAACGTGAACTTGCAAAAATCATGTCTGTTGTGCTGACAGTCCGGATTGACCCCGAACTGATGACCTGTGAAGATGTTGTTTCTTCCGGAAGGTATCCGTATACTGGGCGGCTCGGAATTCTTTCAGAACATGACCGTCAGAAAGTCGCAGAAGCTATGGAAATGACATCAGTTACGGAACTCCGTGACAGAGCATTTTCACAGCTCAGTGACGGTCAGCGGCAAAGAGTTATGCTCGCGAGAGCAGTCTGTCAAGAACCGGAAATTTTAGTGCTTGATGAACCGACTTCCTTTCTGGATATGAAACATAAGCTGGAACTTCTGATGCTGATTCGCAGACTGGCAAAAGAAAAGCATATCGGTGTGATTGTTTCCCTGCATGAACTCGAACTGGCGGAACGTGTTTCGGACAGGATTCTGTGCATCCGGAACGGAAAAATCGACCGTACCGGAACGCCCGAAGAAATCTTCAAAGATGATTATATCAGGGAATTATATCAGATTTCCTGCGGAACGTATCATCCTGTCACCGGAGCAGAACTGGAATCCGGAAAGGGAAAGCCGGAAATTTTTATCATCAGCGGAGGAGGTACGGGAATTCCTGTCTATCGAAGATTGCAGAGACAGGGCATTCCGTTTGCCTGCGGAGTTCTGCATGAAAATGATATGGAATATCCGATAGCTTCGGCACTTGCATCGGAAGTGATTACAGAAAAAGCGTTCGAGCCTGTTTCAGAAATGCAGTTTCAGAAAGCTGTTGCTGTGCTTGAAAGATGCCGGAGTGTGATTTGTGCCTGCACGGAATTCGGTACGATGAATCAGAAAAATCTTGAACTTCTGAAACTTGCGGAAGAATCCGGAAAGATGATAACTGAAAACTCATAAAAATCAGGTATCATAAAAAGTGATAATCCGTTATTGAAAATAACAATTTGACATGTATGTGAAATCGTGATATAATAAATGCATACAAAGCATACAGACTTACAAAGAATAGAAAGGAGTTTATGCTATGTTTTTAAAAAAACTCCGTTCTGTGCTTCAGGGTTATAACCGAATGCGTGGAACAGAACGATGTTGAATTTTTGTTTATGCCATTGTAACCTCCAAGATTAGTACAGCTCTCTCGTCTGAGGGAGCTGTTGCCATGCAGAAAAGTAAATTACAATCAGAAAGAGGGTTATCCTATGCCAATTCGTTTACAGGAAAATATGCCCGTTCTGGAAAAACTGGAACAGGAAAATATCTTTGTCATGTCTGAACAGCAGGCTTTGCATCAGGACATCCGGCAGATGAAAATTGCAATCGTCAACATCATGCCCCAGAAACAGCAGACGGAACTGCATTTGCTTAGATTGCTGTCAAATACGCCTTTGCAGACAGAAGTGATATTTCTGCGTCTTGTGACACATCAGTATAAAAATATCACAAGTGAGTATCTTGAAAAATATTACAGAACATTTGACGAAATCAGAAATCAGAAATTTGACGGACTGATTATTACAGGCGCACCGGTTGAAAATCTGGAATATGAACAGGTAGATTACTGGGAAGAATTATCTCAGATTATGGAGTGGAGCAAATTACATGTGACTTCGACTTTATATCTTTGCTGGGCGGCACAGGCTGGCTTGTATTATCATTATCAGATTCCGAAATATCCGCTTCCGGAAAAGCTTTCCGGAATTTATCAGCATTATCTGACGGCGGCTCATGCGAATCTGACACGGGGATTTGATGATGTATTCTATGCACCTAATTCCAGATATACTGGAATCCGTTCAGAAGATATTTATTTGACAGAGGGAATTGATATTTTAGCAGAATCCCGTCAGGCAGGAGCTTATCTGATTGCATCCAGAGACGGAAAGCAGGTCTTTGTCAACGGGCATCCGGAATATGAAGCCAGAACACTCGCAAGCGAATACTGGAGAGATATTAAGAAAAATCTGCATCCGAATCTTCCGGCAAATTATTTTCCGGAGGATAATCCGGAACTTGCGCCTGTCATGACATGGAAAGCACATTCCAATCTGCTTTTCTCCAACTGGCTGAATTATTGTGTTTATCAAGTGACACCGTATGAATTATGATTTCTATCAAAAACTGACGGATAAGATATAGCATTTTCTGATAAGTAATCATCATGTTTCTGTATTGGACAGGTGCTTAGTTTTATGCTATAATAAATACACAAAGACAGAAAGGATGAGATTTATGAAAAAATTAAAAAAATTAACCGGTACACTTCTGGCAGTTCTTGCGCTGACAGGCTGTGCCGCTGGTGCTGTCGAAGGACAGAAAACAGATACAGCAACGGCAGAAGTCACAACATCAGAAGTACAGACAGAAACTTCTGCTGAACTGATTCCGTTTAATATCGGACATCTTCCGGCAACGGGACATATTCTGTATTTCATCGCCTATGAAGAAGGCTACTTTGCTCAAGAGGGCCTTGATGTTACTCTGACACAGTTTTCCAATAATACCGAAGAATTAGCCGCTCTGGAATCCGGAAAGATTGATGTCGCTCCCATCAATGCGACCAATCTAATTAATTTTATCGCAGACGGTCATGATTTGCAGTCTATCGGCGGTGTCATGAGTGACGGTCATGCCCTTGTTGTGAATCCGAAAATTGTAGAAGGTGTTGCTCCGGAAGATTACAGTCTGGAACTGCTCAAAGGCAAGACCGTGATTCTCCAGAAAGGCAGTACTTATGATATTGAATTCCGGATTGCCCTCAAGCAAGCGGGATTTGATTTAGAAAATGACATCCGTATCGAGAATACAGAAAGCGGAACAACAGCGTATGCGTCTCTACAGAATGCCGAAGTTGATGGTGCGGCAGTCTATGCACCGTTCCGGCAGAAAGCCATTGATGCCGGTTATGTGCCGCTGCTCTACTGCGATGAAATTGATTATTTTGACCATCCCATCTGCTGCCGTGATGTTGCCGTTTCTGACAGTGTCAACAGCAGTCCGGAAGTATATGAAGCGTTCTCCCGTGCAATGATTCGGGCAAGCGAATTTCTGGAAAATGACCATGCCGGTTCGGTTGCCGATGCCAAGAAATATCTTGATGTGGATTCCGCACTTCTGGAAGAAGAAATCTATAATCATTCGATTAACAATCCTGACCCAGATGAACTCAAGACAATTACATTCTATAATGCCATGAAAGAACTCGGCTATGTGACTAAGGAATTTGATATTACAGA
>JAFUWP010000061.1 GCA_017483405.1 Oscillospiraceae bacterium
AAGTCAGGATAAGGCGATGCAGGAGGCATTTTTATCAGGAGCGGATATTCATACCGCGACTGCGGCCAAAATCATGAAAATTCCGGAATCGGAAGTGACTTCTCAGATGAGAAGTGCCTCAAAAGCGATTAATTTCGGGATTCTGTATGGCATGGGAGCGTTTTCGCTCTCGAAGGATATTCATGTCACGAAGCAGGAAGCGCAGAAATATATTGATGATTATCTCGGCTCATTCCCGAAGGTTTCCGGATTTCTGGATAAAATTGTAGAGGATGCCAAGAATACCGGCTATGTCTGCACGATGTATCACCGGAGAAGATACGTTCCGGAATTACAGTCGAAAAACAAGCAGATTCAGGCCGCCGGAAAGCGCATCGCCATGAATACGCCTGTACAGGGCACGGCCGCCGATATTATCAAACTGGCGATGATTCGTGTCCATGACAGACTCGAAAAAGAAGTGCCTTCTGCAAAATTGTTATTGCAGGTGCATGATGAACTGATTGTCGAAGTCCCTCGTGCAGATGCCGAAAAAGCCGCTCAGGTACTTCACGAAGAAATGATTCATGTCGCAGAACTGGCCGTTCCGCTGACGGCCGATGTCAATAAAGGGGAAACTTGGTACGATGCAAAAGGTTAAAATTCTGAAACTCTCTCCCGAAGATGCCGGATTGCTCCAAGCATGTGCGGAACTCGAAAAAATCTGCATACCGGAAGAAGCGTGGAGTCTGGAAAGTTTCCGTTCCGAAGCGGAAAAGCCATCCGGATTTGTGCTCGCGGCACTGGATGAAAATCAAAATCTTGCCGGATTCCTGACGGCCTCCTGTATTCTGGATACTGCGGATTTGACGAATATCGCCGTTGCGCCGGAATATCGCAGGCAGGGCATAGCCGGACTGCTCCTGAAAGAATTATGTTCCGGAATCGGAAAAGCAAATCTGTTTCTTGAAGTTCGGGAATCGAATTTTCCGGCGCGGAATTTTTATCAGAAACATGGTTTTGAGCAGGTTGGCATCCGGAAGGACTTTTATCAGCATCCGGATGAAAATGCAATTTTAATGAAATTAGAAAGTGAGTGAATCTCATGTTGATTTTAGGTATTGAAAGCTCCTGTGATGAAACTGCTGCAAGTGTCGTGAAAGACTGTACAGAATTGAAATCTTCAGTCATTGCATCACAGGCACTTGAACATCAGAAATACGGCGGTGTCGTACCGGAACTCGCCTCCAGAAGGCACTGTGAAAATATTCTTTCAACAGTTCAGCAGGCACTGACGGAGGCGGATGTCACAATAGAAGAACTGGACGGCATCGCAGTGACGTATACCCCTGGATTAATCGGCGCACTGCTGGTAGGAGTGAATTTCGCGAAGGGACTGGCTTTTGCGGCTGGAAAACCTCTGATTCCGGTGCATCATATTACAGGTCATATCGCGGCGAATTATCTGGTGCATCCGGAACTGAAACCGCCGTATCTGTGTCTTGTAGTCAGCGGCGGACATACCATGCTTGTCGAAGTGATGGAATATACCAGATTTCAGATTCTCGGCACGACAAGAGATGATGCCGCCGGAGAATGCTTCGATAAATGTGCCCGTGTGTTAGGGTATCCCTATCCAGGGGGAGTGCAGATTGATAAGGCCGCTCAGACCGGCGATGCGAAAAAATATACACTTCCGCGGCCGAAAGTCGCCGGAAGTGAGCTGGATTGCAGTTTTTCCGGTCTGAAAACCGCAGTCATCAATCTGGTCCACAACGCGCAGCAGAAGGGGGCGGAGATCGACCGACCTTCGCTCGCCGCGTCCTTCACCAAGGCCGTGAGCGACAGCCTGGTGCCCCGCACGATGCA
>JAFUWP010000062.1 GCA_017483405.1 Oscillospiraceae bacterium
AAATAAATTCGGGTTATCGCCTCTTGTCTGCGGATTCGTCTGAATGTCCTGAAAGAGCTTTTCACCGGAATCGAGCCACGCATTGGTGCAGTTCTGCACATCGGGGAGCGTTCCGTAAAGACGTTTTCTGTTGAGTTCATCCTGCATTTCCTGACGGACAGTTTTCAGACTGTAGCCATCGGGAAAGGGCTTCATATCCGGCAATTGCAGATTTTCGGAAAACTTCGAGCCTGCATCATATCTGAGATATTCTGCATCGCCCTGATACTGCAACAGAACCACATCACATCCGGCATGAGCCAGCACGGAAATCAGTAATAATTCATGATTTGTGACAGTTCCCTCATAGAGAATTTTCGGGAGGTCATCCGTTCCCAGCAGGCTGACGATGCGTTCAAACTTGTAATACAGCCAGCACATGAACTTGATATAGACATTCTTGAGAACGCTTTCGGGCTTGCCGTTCTGCCGGAGATTATCGAGCGTCTGATAAACTGAAGTCGCCACCGCCTGAGCCTGTTCAGAATTCATGCGCGGAAGCCATTTTTTCAGGCTGGTTTCTATAAAATCCCGATTCATGCGGAATTCCGCGCCCATCTGTTCCTGATAGTAAGCCAGATTCTGATTTGTCGGGTTAGCGATACCGCCTTCCAGCACAACACCATGCTGACGGGCTTTATCGTAATATCTGCGGATGAAGTTTCTGATTTGCGGATTACAGCTGTTAATCCGGTAGAAATACACCCCTTTTTCCCTGCGCTGATTCAGCGGACAGAAAAAATCATCCAGCTGATTGATTTTTTTATGTTCTATCATGAAGAACAACTTCTTTCTGTTTGTTTGATAATATATTTATCATATCATATTTCAGACAGTTTGTCAAGAAATTTTCAGCGATTATTGACAGATTCCGGATATAAATCATGATGCGTGAGTCTGTCCCATGCAACCTGCTCCCATTTTGTATCGGGTCTGCCGTAATTGCAGTACGGGTCGATGGAGATTCCGCCTCTGGGCAGGAACTTTCCCCAGACTTCGATATATTTCGGATGCATGAGATTTATCAAATCATTCATGATGATATTCACGCAGTCTTCATGGAAATCGCCGTGATTCCGGAAACTGAATAAATATAATTTCAGAGATTTGCTTTCGACCATGATTTCATCCGGAACATAAGAAATATAGATAGTCGCGAAATCGGGCTGACCGGTAATCGGGCAGAGGCTGGTAAATTCCGGACAGTTGAATTTCACAAAATAATCCCTGTCGGGGTGCTTGTTCGGGAATGTCTCTAAAACTTCCGGTTTGTAGTCAAATTCATATTTTGTATGCTGATTGCCTAATAAGGTAATATCGCCGTGTTCTTCTTGTGTACGCATGTTAAAAAATTTCTCCTTTTCGCAAATCAAAATGATAGATTTTTTCATCGTTCTGACATTTCAGAAGTACTATATTATCCTGCATCTGAAACAAAAAGCGATGCTTTTCAATTTTTCGTTCCAGAGCGGTTCGGTGAGATGTACCGAGATACAGACCATAAATCAATACAACTGCTAATAATCCGATATAAACATTAAAAATAATAGGGAGTAATAAAACTATCATCCATGTCAGGTCGTGAAAGAAAAATTCTGGAATGTATGACAATTTTTTTCGTACGGTATGACTTTCATCCAAAATTTTCAGGATTTTTTTTTTCCCAGTAAGGAAGATACTTTCCTTCCTGCCAGTCATTCATGAGAATTGTCCATGGGTCGGAAACACCATTAAGCCGGAAGGCTTCGGCACGGTCACGGCACGTTCCGCAGATACCGCAGGGCTTGTCTCCGCCCTCGTAACAGCTCCATGTGAGTTCATAGGGGACTTTTAATTCCAGTCCGGTCTTGACGACTTCGGCTTTTGTCATCTTCACGAACGGCGCATGAATCCGGAGCTGATTTCCGCTTCCCAGCCAGATTGCCTGATTCATAGCATTGTTGAAATCATCCGAACAGTCCGGATAGGCATTGCCGGCAGCATCATCACTATGCGCTCCGTAATAGATAACTTCACATCCGTGAGACAGCGCAACACTCGCCGCCGATGACAGAAACAGGCCGTTCCG
>JAFUWP010000063.1 GCA_017483405.1 Oscillospiraceae bacterium
CGGGACATCATCTCATTGGTTATCATGAGGATGTCGTGAAGGTCATTTTCCTTTTTGGTTCGGCCGTTGCCTTTGGCCTGAAGTTCGCGGATTTTATCGCGAACGGCTTCGATACCCTGCATGGCAAGTTCGGCACTGAAGTCGCCCCCTCTGACAGTGAAGTAAGTGGCATAATATTCGAGAGGCTTATAAAGCTTGAACCAGCCGATTTTCATCGCGGCGATGATGTAAGCGGCCGCGTGAGCCTTCGGAAACATATAACGAATTTTAATACAACTATTAATATACCATTCGGGTACATCATGGTCACGGAGCATTTTCAGCACATCATCATCAAATAATTTGGAAGCCTTTCCCTTACGGGTGAATTCCATAATCTTGAACGCCCATTTCGGCTCAACGCCCTTATAGAGCAGATATGTCATGATGCTGTCACGCGTTCCGATAACTTCGGAAATCGTACAAGTTCCGTTGTCGATTAAGTCCTTCGCATTGCCGAGCCATACATCCGTGCCGTGGGAGAGTCCGGAAATCTGTAGAAAGTCACTGAATTTCGTGGGTTTGGCATCCATAAGCATCTGAATCGTGAAGCCAGTTCCCATTTCTGGAATACCGAGACTCCCCGTCTGACAGAAAATATCCTCAGCAGTCACACCCAGAACGGAACAATCCGTACACATCCGGATGACATTCGGGTCATAACCTGGGATGTCATTAATCTGGAGTCCGGTCAAATCTTCGAGATGTTTATAGATAGTCGGCACGACATGGCCGAGTTCATCGAGTTTCAGGATAGTATCATGAAGTGAATTAAAATCGAAATGCGTTGTGATAACTTCGGAATCTGTAGAATCCGCGGGATGCTGAACGGGTGTGAAGTCATAAACTTCGTAATTCGAGGGGATAACGACCATTCCCCCAGGGTGCTGACCGGTGGTTCTCTTGACACCGGTACAGCCGATAGAAAGCCGGTTTTCTTCGGATGCGTTGAGTGTCAGGCCGATTTCTTCCAGATATTTTTTCACAAATCCATAAGCGGTTTTATCCGCGATAGAACCGATAGTTCCGGCTTTAAAGACGTTTTCACGGCCGAATAATTCTTCGGTATATCTATGAGCACTGGACTGATATTCGTTTGAGAAATTCAGGTCAATATCAGGAGCTTTATCGCCATCGAAGCCTAAGAACGTCTCGAAGGGAATATCATGGCCGTCATGCCAGAGTTCTTCACCGCATCGGGGGCATTTTTTCGCCGGCAGGTCGAAGCCTGAACCATAACTGCCGTCTTCGATGAATTCACTGTACTTGCATTTCTTGCAGATATAGTGAGGCACAAGCGGATTGACTTCCGAAATACCGGCCATCGAAGCCACAAAGGACGAACCGACAGAACCTCTTGAGCCGACATGATAACCATGTTCTTCGGAATTATAAACCAGTTTCTGCGCAATCATATATAATACAGAGAATCCGTGCTTGATGATAGAATTCAGTTCTTTTTCAAGCCGTTTTTCCACGATTTCGGGGAGCGGTGAACCGTAAATTTCTTCGGCTCTGGTATGGGTGATTCTGACTAAATCTTCTTCCGCGCCGTCAATGCTGGGGGTGAATGTTCCCTTCGGAATCGGGAATACATGTTCACATGCGTCAGCAATCCAGCGCGTATTTTTGATAACAATTTCCTCGGCCTTTTCCTCGCCCAGATAGGCGAATTCTTTCAGCATTTCATCAGTCGTCCGCAGATAGAGCGGAGGCTGTTCATCAGTATCGGAAAAACCGTGAGTCGCGGTCAGGATTTTTCTGTAGATACCATCTTTTTCATCCAGAAAATGCACATCACATGTCGCCACAACCGGAATATTCAGCTTTTCGCCGAGCGCGATAATCTTCCGGTTATAATCGCGGAGCTGTTCTTCATCCCTTGCGATGCCTTTCCGGAGCATGAACGCATTATTCGCAATCGGCTGAATTTCCAGATAATCATAGAATTTCGCCAGCTTTTCGAGTTCTTCATCGGGCTTGTTATCCACAACGGCGGAGAATAATTCGCCGGCTTCGCAGGCCGTGCCGAAAATCAGGCCTTCGCGATGTTCTTCGAGTACGGTTTTCGGAATCTGCGGATGCCTGTAAAAACAATGCAGATGTCCGTAAGATACCAGCTTATAGAGATTTTTCAGACCCACCTGATTTCTGACAAGAATTATCTGATGATATGAACGTAATTTTTTCATATCAATCAAATCGGTTTTGGTATTGAAATCCTGAAGGGTTTCTATTTTTTTGTCCTTTGCGAGCGTCTGCGTCAGGCTGATGTAGATTTTCGCCAGCATAAGGGCATCATCCGAGGCGCGGTGATGGTCGAATTTACCAAGTTTCAGATGTTTGGCAACGGTATCAAGCTTGTGTTTGCCGAGATTCGGCAGAGCTGACTGACAAAGTATCAGC
>JAFUWP010000064.1 GCA_017483405.1 Oscillospiraceae bacterium
ATCTGGATGCGCGCTCCGGTTCTGATGCGTTCCCGTCTGTCAGCGTTTACAAGAAGGCTCTCGATAAGTTCTGCGCTACTGGTCTTGACATTCAGGTAACCGAACTCGATGCTACTGTCAACGATACCGACCATTTTGCAGAACAGGCTCAGTATTATTCTGATATTATGGATGTTATCGCAGAACATAAAGATGAAATCTCTGCTGTTGTCTTCTGGGGCACTACAGATGATATGAGCTGGAGAGCATCTAAATATCCGCTTCTGTTCAATGAGGATTACACGGCAAAGCCGGCTTTCGATGCCATCGTAGACGGTCTGGAAGTTACCGTTCCTGCCGAGACGGAAACCGAAACAGAATCCGATACACAGGATACCTCTGCTCCGGATTCCGAAATTCTCTGGGGCGATGCTGACAACTCCGGTGAAGTCAATATTCTGGATGTTATCATCATCAATAAGGCCATTCTTGGAAAAGAAGAACTGACCGAGGCAGGCCTGAAAAATGCAGATACCAATCAGAACAATGCTCCTGATTCTACAGACTCCCTGAACATCATGAAATTGATTGTCGGTCTGCTGTCTGCGGAAAATCTGCCCATTGTTAAATAATTCATCATTCTGATAAAAATAAATCCCTGCTTTCCGGTGAAAGCAGGGATTTTTTATATCTTATCAGGAATGGACAAGTACTTTTTTGTTGAATTCTTCCGGTGTGACGAATGTCGGTACAATGTCATGCAGAGCCTGCACCGCCAGTGCTTCATCATTTTCAAATGCCGCATCACGCAGTTCGCGAAGCTGATGAATGAACTTTTCCGGATTGATTTCAATCTGCTTGCCGATGAAAATTAATTTATTTTTCGTCTTCTGAAGTCCTTCTTCATTCATGAGTGGAAATCATCACAAATTTTTTCACGTTATGGAACTGCGCCAGTGTTGCCGTATTGAACGTGCCGAGTACATTGTTCTTGATTGCCTCCATCGGAGATACTTCCATCAGAGGCACATGCTTGTGCGCCGCCGCATGAAATACCACCTGCGGCTTATATCTCGAAAAAATCTGATTCATCCGGTAATAATCCCGTACTGATGCAATCAGTGTCACAAGATTCAGATTCTTACCATATTCCATGATAAGTTCCTGCTGAATTTCATAAGCATAATTCTCGGAAATATCGACAATAATCAGCTGTTGCGGATGATATTTTGCAATCTGTCTGACCAGCTCCGAACCGATAGAACCGCCGCCGCCTGTTACCATGCAGACTTTACTGGTAATAAAATTCTGAATATCATGATTATCAAATTTAATCGGGTCACGGCCGAGCAGGTCTTCTACATTAATATCACGTACCTGCGTGAGCAGAGTCGGTCGGGATTCATCAAAAATCAGATTCCCTAAGAACGGAATCACCTTCACCGGCAACTGCGTATGAGAACAGATTTCAAGAATCCGTTTTCTGTCTTCCTCCATACAGGACGGGATGCAGAAAATAATCTGTTCTATCTGTTTTTCCTCAATAAAACGCTGAATGTCCGCGGATGTGCCGACAATCTGTACGCCTTCGATTTCCGTGCCGATTTTGGTTTTATCATCATCAATGATGCAGACAGGCTCGAATTCGGCTTTCGCCTTATGTTCGCAGTTCTGCGTTTCATGACAGGTATGTATCTCCTTGAGAATTGTCCGGCAGGCCTGTCCTCCGCCGATTATCATCGTGCGTTTGTATCTGGCTTCGGCGCGTCCGGCATTGGTCAGGTCGATGAATGTCGTCCTGAAAATGTTACGGAACAGACAAGTTCCCACGATGGAAATCAAGCCGTAGAACATGGTATATCTCACCGGAGTAGTTCCGCGGAACAGATACGTGAAAAAACATGACCCCAGAATTCCTATCAGAACTCCGACAGCGCATGAAATATAATCTTTTTTATTAAAATATCTCCATAATTTGTGATATGCGCCGCTGATTGTCAGTCCGGTCAGACAGCATACAACACCAGTCAGGATGGAAACGCTCAAATCTCCACGCGATAAACCGTCTTCCAGAAGAAGAAGTATAAAATTCGCAAGCAGAGCCGCTATGATGATGATAAATGCATCTGCGACTGCGAGCATAATTTTCCGAACCTGAAAATTCTTAAAAAATTCTTTCATTCCCTCTCATCCTTCACTCTTATATTTTGTTGCCACCACTATTTTTTATAGTCCGATAATAAACCGAACATATTAATAGTGTACCATAAAACGATATAAATGTCAAGTAGCAGAAAATGTATTTTGCTGTTTTTTGTCAGATATTGCTGAAATTCAAAAAAGTCAGCCCGAACGGACTGACTTTTTATTTTTGATGCTGTATTACGTAATTTCTGAGCCGGTATCATCCGCAAAGAAGGAAATCTGCACACCGTTTTCCAGTGCGAAGATATAAACTGCTGTGCCGTCTCCTATCGGATTATGATTCCATGCAGTATAATCATACTGAATTTCATCCGGTGCGCCGTAGATTTCTCTGAGCTGTTTCGTCCAGCCGGAATAACTGCTGATGCCGGCATCAAAATAGTTCACTCCTACCAGCCCCAGACTCGTAAAACACAGTACGGCATTACAATTTTTTCCGAGATACGGAACATTTTCATATTCCATAATCAGTTCCCACGGCTGACCGGCTTCTTCCGTCTGATATTCGTATAACTGCGTATAGGCTGACATTTTAGATTTTTCGGTTTCGGCACTGCCGTAGAATTCCAGACCGTTCAGAAGAAAATCTTCTTTTCTGTCTGCGGTTTCGGGGAAGGATACTGTCGTGACTGCCGTAGTCACGGATGTTTCTGCGGATGTGCTTGTTCCGGATGTTGTTGTCGTGGTGGTGGAAGTCTGTACTGTCTCCGTAAAGGATGTAACCGAAGTTTCCGGCTGTTCCGACAGGATTTCAGAATTATCCGGTTTATCTGTTTCCGGTTCGGGTTCTGTATCTTCCTGATTCTGCACGGTCGAAGTGACTGTCTGTCTCCGGAGGACTGCGGTGCTTACGGAAGTCGTTTCTTCTGTATTCTGCATTTCTGTTTCTGATGCCGTCTCCGTAACGGCAGAGACTATCGGCGTTCTGATTTCCGGTACAGGAATATAGGCATTTTCCTGTTTTTGATAACTCTTATCCGGAGAATCGACAGTCGCATAAATGGAAATCTGTACACCTTCTTCCAGATTGAACAGATATACCGATGTATTCTTCCCCAGCGGATTCTGATACCATGATGCCATCCCCGTGCCTTCTTCGTCAGGCATTCCGTATACTGTCTCTATTTTGTCGAGCCATCCGCGATAATCATCATTATGTTCTGTATCGTGATAATTCAAACCAATCAGACCGTTTTGATTAAAGCACAGTGTCAGGTCACAGGCCGTATCAAACAGAGACATATCCGTATAATCGAGCATTTTCTGAATCTGATGATTTTCTTCTTTTTCACGTTCTGCGATGAGAGTTTCACTCCCGAATCTGTTTTTTATCTCCTCATATCCGGCGAACCATTCCAGACCCATCATCGGAAGGAGCGCATCTTCCGAGATTTCCGAACAGCCTGATATTATCAGCATAAACAGCATCAGCACCGCGATGATATTTTTTTTCATGTCTGCGCCTCCTTTCTGACCGCCCTGATGGTAACACGGCTCTGTCCGCTGAGAGTACATGTGAACAAGGTCAAATCCCAGTCTTCTCCTGAACCGAACTGCATGGCATCGACATCCGTACCGCCGACTGTCTGAATGTTATCAACTTCATAATTCCAGATTTTTCCGGAGGCATCCGTAAACAGAATTTCAGACCCTGAATGCAGTTCCCCGATTCTTCCGAAATGACTCCGGTAATTATGCGCCGCGATAATCATATTATCTTCCAGATAACTGCCTTGATACCGGCAGGGAGAAATTTTCAGATTCGGATAACTCCACTCATTCATGACAGGGAGTTCTATTTCCAGTTCCGGAATCGCAATCACACCGATATAGATAGTTTCATCAATCTGAATGACGGGTTCTGTCGGGGCTGACAGGGTTTCATATTCCGCGAACAAATCATATTTGATTTCGGCGGGGATGGTTTCGGATGGTTCAGGGAATTCCGCCTTGATTTCTTCCAGAACGGTTTTCGCCTGTTCTCCGCCTTTTTTATCCTCATTGATATTATACACACAAAGGGATAACGCTGAAATGAGCAGCGTTATCCCGACAGCAAAGCATATTTTCGGTGCTTTTTTCATTCTTCATCGTCCTTCTTGCCTAGCTTTATGCCGATGCTTATCATCAAAATGCCGCCGCATGTCAGCAGCGGAACGGGATACCAGAGCTGTCCTGTCTGCGGAAGTTTGGTTATCTGCACACTGTTTCCCGAACCTGAACCACTGCCCGAACCGTTTCCGTTTCCAGTTCCTGAGCCTGAACCGTTTCCGCTCCCTGAACCCGAACCGCTTTTTGATGTTGTTGTCACTGTTGTTTTTGTAGTGCTGGTTGTCTGACTTCCGCCATCCGTCACCGTGCCGCTTGTCGTGGTATGAATCTCACTCGAAGAAAGGTCGGTTACAGTATCCGTCTGATAGCCGGTTCTGGTCGTTTCGGAACTTCCGGCATCGGTAGTGGAATTATCCGGCGGTGTGGTATCGGTGATAATATCCGTCATAGAGCTTTCATCGGCAGTAGTAGTTTCTTCTTCCCAGTCATCCCATGTAAAAGAACTGTCACGATACGGTGGCTGGACGGTATTCACTACAACATATTCCGTGATATTATCCCGATAGCTGACAGTATAATATCTCGGAATTTCCTTTTCTATCACATACCATTCTGACATCGTTTTATCTGTCCATGAATATTCCCAGTGATTCTGTTCGTTGAGTTCTTTGGTTTCAAACAGTTCGCCGTTTCTGTAGATTTCAACTGTAATGCTGGCATCTTTGATACGCTTGACATCCTGTGCTTCTTCTTTATTTTTCATCCAGACTTTGCGGACGGTATAATCTGTCTGATTCTCATCCAGAGTCGCATCACGGACTTTCGCGACAGAAACCACATTATCCGATTTCGAGGCATCTACTGTAATAATAGACGGTATCGCCTTCCATGAGCGATAGTCCGTTTTCAGTTTTTCCGCGGTCAGCAGATACATGCCGCTCGGCAATCCTGAAAAAGTAATATATCCTTCCGCATCCGTCACACCCGTCTGAAGTGGTTCGATTTTATCTTTCAGCGCGTAATTTTTCAGAGTCGATGCAAAATCCGTCAGTTCCGATGCCGTCAGATTTTCCAGCAGTACAGTATCCTGATACTGCACAAAATCTTCCGAATACGTGAATTTTTCATCCTCCAGCGTTCCCAGAAGATAAATATTCCAGTGCATATCCGATAAAATCGTATTCTGTTCTTCATCGAAACATCTTAGCGTAATGCTTGTCGTCCCTGCGGAAAAAACAGAAAGCGGCATCATCCACAGAAAAAAACACATCACAGCTAAAAAAATTCTGATTCTCTGCCTGATTTTCATCTGTTCCGCCCCCTGTCCGTAATTATATTCTGTATTGATGCTTTTTATAATTTTTCCGCATTTCTTCCAGCGTTTTATTTTTCTTCTTCCTGCCCGAAATGTTCCAGATAATCATCAGAATCAGCAGTAACGGCACTGCCGCGAACGGCATCACCTTCATCGGGTCAACCTGCACCGCATCCGCCGAAATTCTTACCCTGCTTTCATAAACCGTATCAATCCGCTTTGACCGCAGTAACAGCCGGTGCGAATTCACTCCATAAGGCGTACATGTCACAAGTGTGACATAATCACCGCCGGAGATGATTTCCAGTTTATCGGATTCTGTCGGCAGAATCACCAGAATTTCTTCTACTTCATAAGTCAGGACTTCGTTTAAAACGGTTATCGTGAACGTATCGCCGACTGTCATCTTATCCAAATCGGTGAACAGTCGGGCTGACGGCAGTCCGCGGTGTCCGGAAATGACTGCATGTGTATTTTCTCCGCCGACCGGCAGGCTCGACCCTTGCAGATGCCCTGCGGCTATCTGCAAAACGCCTTCGCTTGTGCCGTGATAGACAGGCAGTTCCACTTTGATGCTCGGAATTGAGATATAGCCCATAATGCCTGTACCGGAGATATTTAAAATATCCTCATAGCCGGAAACCTCCTCAAAATTGATAAACGGCGAGGAAATTCCGGCCAGTTTCTGGTTATACGCATGAGCCTGCGCGAGCATTCTTTCTGCTTCGCCGTTATCGAGCTGGGCAACGGCATCCTGATAGGTGGCAATGGAATGGGAGGCGATATGCGAATTCCACCAGTCGGAGAAACTGGGATACAGCATCACGGAGAGACCCACGAGGAAAATCAGAACAAATACAATTGTGGATAGATGTTTTCTCATGTGCCCCTCCCTGATGTCCCCCGCGAGGGGGGACTTTGGGTGAAATCAGATATGATTCCGGATTAGTCTTCTTTGCCGGTTCTCTTTTTGGTAACGAGGACAATGCCTGCGCCGACTACCATCACACCGCCGGCCAGATAGAACAGTGTTGTACCGATACCGCCAGTGCTGGGGAGACTTGCACCCTTGTTATTTTCAACAGTTGTCGATACATGACCGCGCTTTCCATTCTCAGTGCCATCATCCTGCGTAACATCTCCCAGCTTGATGGATGTCAGTGCACTCGTAGCAACAAAGTCATCCCATACTTGATTATTCACTGTCTGTGCGGAAATAACAAGCGTAACCGGACTTGCCATTTCTGTGTAGCCTTCAGGTGCTTTTGTTTCTGTTAAAGTATAAGTACCATCATCAATACCGATTACCTTGAAGATACCATCAGCACCAGAAGTCAGTGTTGTTGTACCTGCTGTATCTGTGCCAGTAGTAGCAACCCAGCCGAGGAACTTACCATTGCTGTCAACCTTTGCATATTGGCTATCAGAATTCTGTAATGTAAATTCAGCACCCTGCAAAGCTGTCTTCTTTGTACCGTCTATTTTGTTTACATCCAGCTCATAGGTGAAAACAATAACTTTATCATCCGGAGTCTTGTCGGTTTGTTCTTTATCGTCTGTTTTGTCATCAGGTGTATCATTATCATCTGTCGGGGTATCTTCGTTTTCATCATCTGTATTCGGTGTATACTCAAAATTCGGGTTGTTGGAATAGGTCAGATTTACTGCATTGGTCTGACCAGGGAGACCGATGTTTGCAGTATCATTCAGAACCGCGGTATATTCCACCGTCACAACAGTACTTGCAGTTACCCCAGTGTATGCCTTGATGTTCTCAAAGGAGATTGTCAGTGTGCCATTATCCCATGTCACACGGCAGTTTGTACCGGTATCACCTATTACATTGTACTTGGAATTAGTAGCATCCCATGTAGCGGTCAGCGTTGCTGAACCAACTGTAATTGTGAGCGAAGTCGGCTGGTCAAACTGTAACCCCAGAGTATCTGTAAACTTATAGTAATAAGCACTATAATCAGCCAGTGTCGCAGGCATTGTGCCATACAGTTTAAAAGGAACAGCTTCGCCAATATCATAATCGGCTACATCATTCCATTTTTCTGTAGTAGTAGCATCATTTTTCGGTTTTCCTGTAACAGTTTTATCATCTTCCTTGACTTTCTTCTCAACAGTAGGATAGGATTTTTTAGGAACAAGCTTAATAGTTTCATCATTGGCAGAAACTTGCAGGATATATCTGGAAAGTGCATCGTTTTTGCCGTCAGTTCCGGTATAGGAATCGTTGACTACATAATAGCCAACAGCTAAAGGTGTTGCATTATCAGCAGTTTTACCTAATTCTTTTCCTTGTGCTGTTCCTTTGTATTTATACAGAATTTTTGCAAGTTCATCCAGTTTATCCGAATCATACGTCTTGATGTCCTCAAGCATCTTGGAAACTTCTGTTGCTCCAACTGTACCTTTATTAGTTGTAATATCGTTCATGTCCTTTGCTACAGTAGCATCTGTGTCAGTGCCTGTTTTCATAGCTTTAAAGTCAGTATCAGCAATTAAACCATCAAAATTATACCCATCTGCCCAGTCGGTAACTGTTAAACCATCTGTACCGTATGTACCTGTAAAGATAGGATAAGCCGTATAAGTGTGATTTTCTGTATCAGCCATATAACCATTTTCTGTATCGCCATTTGTAGTATCAACGTAAACGCCTGCGGCATTCGCATTCATCATCATAGCGGGAGCGATAGAGCATGTAGCGAGTGTCAGAGCAGCGACCATAGCTGCGAATCTTCTTGTCTTTTTCATAATAATTCTCCTTTTCATAGTTAGATTTTTGGCTTGTCCGGCGCTCGGCTGAACGCCGGACTCGAATTGATTATTTTATCATGCGCGTTTACGTGTTGCGTGTTTTGCGCTTGATGTACGGGAATGTGACGGCGGTCAGCATCAGCAGGAAACCTGCCGCTTTGTAGGGTGATGTGCCCTTGCCGCCTGCTTCGGGGAGGTCTGTGGATTCTGTTTCGGTTTTGGTGTTCAGGATGGTAATCTGCGGCGCAATGCCGGCGTTTCCGGCATTGATACAGAAGATTGTGCCGCTGTCGCCGTCATCGAACTGATAACTTGCGGTATACCCCTGAACGGTAGTTTCTGTCGCCCAGTAGTAATAGGGATTGCCGTTTTCATCGTATGCCGGAAGGGTGATTTCCTCCGACCATTCTCCGGAAGAACTCAGCGTAACTGTCTGCGACCACGGCGAAGACAGTGCATATCCGAACATCCGGATTCTGGGCATCACGGCCAGTGCCGCGCTGACGCTTGCGATATTCTGGTTTTCCTCGATGACTTCTTCGACCTGCGCCAGCTTGCCTTTTCTGTAGATGCGCTGTGTGCCCATCACCGAAGATGCAAGCGGTGCGGTGACTGCGGTGACGCTTTTCGCGGTCAGCGCAGGAGGCTTGGGAGAGGACTGCTGGGGAGGACGAGGGGAATTTCCGGAAGAACTGGGAGTAATTGTATAGCTAACTAATGTTAATTTTTCCTTATCTATACTAGAACTCGACCAATCATCCGCTATTTCCTTATAATTCCACAATTGAATTTGAACATCTCTTAAATTTTCCGGAATAGTAATTGAGGCCGTTCCTTCTCCATCATTATTTAGACTTCCTGTATAACCTTGGTCAGCCTCACTTTTTTTAGGAACATTAATCCATCCATTACTTCCATTACCACTAATTGCTACTTGAAAGAGATGATTGCCAGTATTATCATTGCTTTTTAAATGCAATATTACTTGCGAACCAGCTTCAAATATAGTATTAGAATCTAATATTACTTTATAGCCATCACTTTGATAAGAAAAATTCTGTCCAACTGTTACTGTTTTAGTTGTTGTGGCTGTTTGTTCTGTGGAACTTGAAGGAGCAGTTGTTTCTTCGGAAGATGAACCAGCGATTACAAAAGTAATGCTAGCAATTTTCCACAAATCACCAAGTGTCATATCTTTAGCACTCAATTTAATATTAGCTACATTTCTTCCTCCATTTTCAAAGTTAATTGTAATTGTATTGCCAGATACATTATAAGACTCATTACCTGAACCATAAGAGGCTGTCAATACACCATTGTTTTTCCAAAACCACTTAGACCAAACACCTCCAATAGAGAAATCAATACCACCTGAATTACTTACTTCATCAAATACAATTGTAATTGAACTTACAGTATTATTAATTGGATGAGTATACTCAGTATTATAAAGTGTTTTTTCATCGAATGATGTAGTCTCTGTTTCGGTTTGTTCTTCTGTTGTGGTAGTAGTTGTAGTGGTCGTGCTCTCGGTGGAGCTTGCGATTGTGGTCACGGCCGGTGCGCTTTGTGCATCCGTGGAACGGTTCAGAATCACTGTTACCGCTTCATTCGTGTGCTCCGCTTCACCGTCAGCCCACTGCTTGACCATCCTGATTCGTACCGTAGCAAGCGTGTTTGTTACCGTGATTGTCTGGCTCGCTATCTTGTTCAGAGTCACACCAGCACTGTTGTTATCACTATAGGAAATTGTGTAACCAGCCTTCTGCGTCTCTCCGTCACTGACCTGATTGTTTCCGATACTCCTCTCAAATATCTTGTATCTGATTGGATTACTGCTGCTGTCGGTCTTGGCAAGCCCTGTAAAGCTGTCTGTCCAGCTGTTGCCGGAAGTAAGCTCCAGTGTTTTTGAGGGCTGGAACGAATTCCAGTTCGTCCCGTCACTTGAATATTTCAGCTCAACGGTGACATCCTGCTGATAGCTTGTTCCATCGTCCCCGTTCAGTGTATCCATACCAGCCCAGTTTTTTATGACTGTGATTTTGCCTTCTTCCTGATTCGTGATGATGGTTTTCTGTTCTGTGTTGGTGACTGATACTTCATAGCTGGCTGTAACGCCTTCAAAAGTACTTGTTTCCTTCACATAATAGTAATACTGTACGCCGTTTTCATCGAAATTAGCCTGATTGCTCCATGTTTTAGTGAAACTATTTTCGGAATTCAAAGTTTCCGGACTGCCGACAGGTGTTGCCTCACCGCCTCCGGAGAGTGTCGGCAAAGCGGCAATCTGTGCGGATGTCAGGCCTGCAACCTGCGTCTGATAGAGCTGAACGGTTACTGCATCTGTTCTGCCGCCTATCCATACTTTATTTACGGTGATATTTGTCTTATCAGGTAAATTACTGGTATTGATAAGCTTGATGACACCCATGCTATTACTCATTTCATAAGCCGGACTGAATACATATTTATCAGCGATTTCAGACTGTGCTGATGTCAGGCTTTCCGAAATACTGTAATCTTCCAATTCTGACAGACTATATTGATTTCCATCAGTATCCATTACTGTATCGCCGGCATCAATGGCATATTCGTAGGAATTACCCGAATTTAGCTTTTGAGGAATATTTAAGGTGACTCTTTTTTGGGTTGTACTTACAGTTGCAGTCAGCGTAAATCCGATGGAAATGCTTTCTGCACTGTTGCCAAG
>JAFUWP010000065.1 GCA_017483405.1 Oscillospiraceae bacterium
ACGTATTATAGGCTTTGGAAGAAATTATAAAAGTGCTGTTTAACCTGAATTATTTATTGTGAATTGATTTTATAAATCTATCCAAAAAATTTTCGTATTCTTTAAAGATTCCATTATCACCCAAAATAATATTATGTTTATTTGCTTCTATTGGTAACTTCATCTCAACCAAGTCTGCCATTTCAATAATCTCATCTATTATTTCAAGCTCAGGGTAAATTTTAGTATAAAGCTGCAACTCCATATTCATTTTATGAAATTCTTCCTGTAGCGACTCAAATTCATCTTTTGGGATATAATCACAAATTATGGAAAACTTTCTGCATTTCTTCTCATATTTTTGCAAACTGTTTTCAATCTTTCTTACTACACATTGTAACTCTACAACGAGTTCATGAATTCTTTTTAAATCTGTCTTAGATATAGAGACCTTCTTTTTAACTTCCCCTTTACATACTGTATTCAGGATTTTTTCAAACTGTTCCGCAATAAGTTCAAACACATTATCTGTATTGATAGTTGAAGAATACTTTTTGAATGCTTCACATAATTTTTGTTTATCCTTAAATTCACAGCACAAATCTTCATTAAGATAGTTTATTAAATATTTTCTATCGTAAGATGCTAAAACTTCTCTCGCAAGTTCTTCAGAAATATTTCGTTCATATCTTAAAGAACCTTGAAATTTTGTGTCAGGCATATTTGCCAAAATTGAACGGAAATTACTCTCCGTAATCTCAGATAAAAATTCTCTGGTACTTTTGGCATTAACCTTCTCACCACTGACAGAATTTAATGCATCAAGAAACTCTCGAAATACCATAGCAGAAAACCTCCTGTAAAAAAATATTGATGCCATTTTGTCATGTCATTCTATGTCATTGTCATTGTGATATACTGTATTCAAAGGCTGAACCCAGCCTTGAAAAATCAAGAAAATATTTTGAATTACGTTTTTTAAGAAACATACCTTTTCAGTAGCAAGCAAAATCAGTGGTTCACAATGATTTTTGAAAGGGACATCCACCAAAAAACGTAAACGAAAAATTTTCTCAAAAATTTATCCTATCAAGGAGGTAATTATTATGTTTAATTCATCTGATAATTCTTTGTATCCATCTTCCAGCTATAACGGCTACTATGATGCTGGATTTGGCTATTCCCTTTGCCAATGTTTTCAGCCCAATCTATTTGAACAATTTTGGATTGGCACAAACAACTTTATTACTCCACGTAGTGTAATCTATAATATCTTTGGCGACCCTGAAAAAACTTTCAGGCCACGAAAATTAAACAAAAGCGGTAATCGTTATTACATGAGTGAGCGTGATAAGAGAGAAGTCAATATCGGTGAACTAAAACTCAAAAGCAAGTGCTTTATCAATCCAAAACCAGATGGTACATTTGATGCTTTCTACTGTAAAGCTGAACTCAATGGCAATACAGAAGAAGTTCATATTACAATTCCATACAAAGATTTTGTGAAACGCAATATTCTGCCTTATCTTTCAAAATTCGAGCATGATGAGGACTGTCCTGACAAATATATTATCATGGCATTTTATCGGGAACTGCTGGAAGGTGATGATATCAAATTTCTTGAACTGCCGAAATGTTCTGGCTGGCAGGGATACGATAAAAAAGTAACCTTTGCTTTTGCTGGAATAGTTATTCCACAGCTGAAAAAATATTACGCACCAGACATTCTTGAACGTAAGTTGCCCTTTACTAAAAAGAAATTTGCTGATGCAGCTGATGAATTGGCTAAATATCTGCCTCATCATTGGGATTATAAATTCCTGCTTGTAATTAGAACTACTAGCTTGTTTTTATATTTCTATGAGCAGGCTGGACTGAAACCAGACCAGATGTTCATTATTGAACCAAAGAGTGAATCTAATGCAAAAGCTATCACCGCCCTTCTTAAAAATAAAAATTTTCATAATACTACTGTACACTCTCTAACAGAGTGCAAAACCATACTACAGAACGAATTAAATCTGATGAATGATGGTTTGGCTGTATTTCGTGATACCTCTTATGTTGAAGATGAGAAACGCCGAAATGCTGGATTAGAAGTTTTGCTTCGAGACCTGAATTGCAACAACGGAAACGAAAATGCAAGCCGTCACCTGATTACTATTGTTTCAGATAATTCTGGAAATATTTCTTCTGAGATTCCAGCATATTTTATCAACCTTAATGGTTATGAAGACATAAAAGATATTCCAGGTTTACAACAAGCAGTTGGCGAATTTGATTATTCTTTGATGAACCTCCTGTCTTATTCAAAGCCAGATGAAAATCTAGTAACAGAAGCTCTAAAACGAACCAGTTCCATAAAATCAAATTTTACCAATTCAGATTATTATATGACACAAAGGATGCTTCAAACAACTATCGAAATACTGGTTGAATACCGTCTGATTTCATCCGATGAAAAAAAGGAAATGATTCAATATCTTAAAAAGGCTCATCGTGAGGGAATCAATTCAAATCAGGCTGTTACCAATGAATTTCGGAAAGTTCTTTCTGTTCATATTGAGAAAAACGCAATCGGTATCGCCAAGCAAATAGGTCCGCCATTCTTTGATTTGAAAGAATCAATGGTATTTCTTGATGATAACTATATCAATATTACAGAGCCAACTCTTAACAAACTTGTGCTTTTCTACATGCAAACAACAAAAAAACGCAATAAGTTATTGCAAGCACTCAAAGATTGCGGTAAGCTGTACGCCAATAATAACTACAAGCGCAATGTCGATGTCGAAGTTGCATCAGGCATTACAGAAACAGTCAGTGTCTATAGTTTCCCGAAAGACATTCTCACACCCACATGCAGGGCGAAAGTAGATGCTCTCGCCCACGCAGATTATCTGTTCATCAAACAAAACTTTCCTCAAAACTTCGTACCAATCATAAATGTTGACACCAACCAAACCGCGGGGCGTGTCATTGATGATACAACAGACGAAGCAGAAAGTATCTATATTTCTGGAAAAACTCGCTCTGGAAAATCATATTTTCTTGTTCAACAAGCTGTGACACGAGCTAAATCCGGACATAAGATTATCATCATTGACCAGAGTGGAGCATTCACCCATGAAGAATTAAGAAAGCACTTACCTGAGGAAGTGATTCAAAAAAATTTCTCATATTGGGAAATCAGTAAATCTGGAGTACCTATTGACCTGCTTTCACTGGAACATTGTACTTCACTCCCAGAGAAAAAGAACCGGCTGTTCAGTCTCTTCTCAGCTGCTGCAAGAATTACTGGTGAAGTTCAGGGGAAATTTCTTCGGAAACAACTTTCAGATATTGTAAAGGCAATTGATGAAGGCACAATTCAAGACCTTCCTTCCACATTGCGTTTCTTCGATGAAGCTGTTCCTGAACAAGCTGAAATCAAAGCTAGACTTGAAGAAACATTCAACGACCTTGAAGGACTAGAAACGCATCACCAGAACTGGGGAGAATTTCTCGATTCGCAGAAAAAAATAACTGTTATCTCAACTTCAGCAGATGAGATACGCAAAAGTAAACAGCTCATTGATATGCTGCTTGTAAGCCTGTATACCTATAGGCAATACAATCACAGTACAAGGTATATGATAATCCTTGATGAGATTGAGGATTTATGCCTTGAAAAAGATGGACCACTCAGCATTATCCTGCGTAAAGGCAGCAAACATGGTTTGTCAATGCTGTTAGCTTCACAGGAATTCTCAGCGGAAAAAGACAAACTCGGAAAGCTTATCGGCAACTGCGGAATGCAGGTGTTCTTTCATCCTAAAGATGCGAATCTCAGCATGATAGCGAAACATATCAAATATGACAAAACAGCTCTTGCGAAGCTGGAACAAGGTGAATGTGTTGCTGTCGGCGGTTTCTACAGTCATAGCCATGAAAAAAACTGTTTGACAACTATAAAAGGCAGGACATATTCAGAATACCCATTAAAATAACTCGTAGTTTGTGGCGGAGTAATCCGCCACCCTACTTTTATTTTACATTATTTATCGTACTCTGTCAAGAGATTTCCGAAAACCAGACATGTCAAATCATAATATTTCAGAATTTGGCATACGATTCACAGAAAGGAGAATCGACATGAAAGAAAAACTTCATACCAAGAATACGTTCAAAACTACAGATTTGGAACTGCTCAGGAAGGCAGTCACCGCAAAAGTTGAAAAAATCATCAATACACAAGTGAAGAAACAAACTGATGTACAACCTGTAAACTGCTAAAGAAAAGAGGTGAGGTCAATGCCTAAAGTAGGTATCTACTGTCGTCTGTCTGTTGAAGACAAGGACAAACTGAAATGTGACAACAGTCAAAGTATTCAGAATCAGAAAGCAATGCTCCGTGAATACTGCAAAGAACGTAACTGGGAGATTTATGATATTTACTGTGATGACGGCTACAGCGGCATTGACCGCAGCCGTCCCGAATTCAACAGATTACTGCATGACTGTGAAATCGGAAAGATTGATATTGTCCTCTGTAAAGACCAGTCAAGATTTTCCAGAGATATTGTCGTTATCGAGCAGATTATCAATGATAAGTTCCTTGAATGGGGGATTCGGTTCATCGGCGTTGCTGACAATGCAGATACAGACAGTGAAAGCTACAGTACGATGCGCCTGTTCACGAGTGCTTATAATGAGATGTATGTCAAGGATATTTCTGCTAAGATTCGCCGGACACTCGCCTATAAACGGGAACAGGGTCAGTTTATCGGTTCTTTTGCGCCTTACGGATATGCGATTGACCCGAAAGATAAGCATCATCTTGTCATTGACCCCGAAACTGCGCCAGTTGTAAAGCAGATTTTCTCTATGTATATCGAAGGGAATGGCTATCGGAAAATAGTTCAGACTCTGAATCAACAAGGAATTGTCAGTCCTACGGAATATAAACGCCAGAAAGGCTCAAACTATGTGAACAGTAATGCTGATGCAAGCAATGCCAAAGGCTTATGGACGCAATCAACTATTGCAAAAATACTGACGAATGAAATGTATACAGGTACACTTGTACAGGGGAAATCGCATCATATCAGCTATAAGAATAAGAAACGGAAAAAAGTCAGCCGGGATGACTGGATACGGATTCCGGATGCTCATGAAGCTATCATAGATTTAGAAACATGGACAAGAACGCAGGAACGACTTCACAGCAATACCAGAGTTGGAAAGCGTTCACAGGAGCTTTCACCACTTTCCGGAAAGGTGAAATGCGCTGTCTGCGGACGACCTATGAAACGGAATGTATATTATAATAAGTCTAAGACAATCAAATATTATGGGCTTCAATGCGCTACTTATAAAACAGGAGCGATGAACTGTCCAAATCAGAAGTCAATCAGCGGTCTAATGCTGGAGAAGAAAATTCTTGATGAACTGAATCTCATCGTAGAAAGCTATTGTCAGTCGGATGAAATCCGGCTGACTGACATTCATCAAGAACAGATTAACAATCTCAACAAACAGCTTTCCGCTTTGGAAGAACGTCATAAATCAGCTAAGAATCGATTAGTTTCTATGTATAAAGATAAGCTTGACGGTATCTTATCCGATGAGGATTATGCGCTGTTCCGTGAAAATCTGACCGCTGAAGAACAAGCTGTTTCCAGACAGATAGATGATATTACACAGCAGATTCAGGATTCTCATAAATGTCTGGAAAATGCCGAAAGTCAGAAAACTCTGATTCAGAAATATACCCATTTCGACCATCTTGACCGCAGTATTGCCGATGAGTTTATTGATACAATTGAAATCGGCATGGTCAGCGAAACTGGTGAACGTGAGGTACATATCTACTGGAAATTATAAAAAGTCCTGTTTTCAGACGAATTATCGACTCAGTTTAAGTTGACCCGCCACACGGCGGTATTGACGGCGGATGTACTTCCGCTAACGGCGATGTCGAGAAAAATATCAATCTGGCGATTCTGCTTGATTTGCGTGATTTGCTCCGGATGTCCGGCTATACTGTCCTGACAACCCGTGATACTGACCGTTCCATTCATGATGAAGGTGTGGAAGGCATCGCCAATCAAAAAAGCTCCGATATGGATAACCGCTTGGAATTATTCAATTCCGTACAGGGGGCAATCTGTCTCTCGATTCATCAGAATCAGTTTACTGACCCGAAATACAGCGGTGCGCAGATGTTCTATTCCGATACGAATTCCCATAACGCAGAACTGGCGCGGATGCTTCAGAATCAGTTTGTTGCATTTCTCCAGCCCGATAACAAACGAGAAATCAAGCTCTGCGGAAAAGAATTATTTCTCTGCTATTACAGTAAAAATCCTACTGTGATGGCGGAATGTGGTTTCCTGTCCAATCCGGAAGAAGCCGCTCTCCTGATTACGGAAGATTATCAGCAAAAAGTCGCATTTACGCTTTATTCCGCGCTGATTCAGTATTGTGCCGAAAATAGCTGATACCTCTTGACAAATGACAGATTTTGCAGTAAAATAGAATAGACATTGTAAAATTATCCTGAAAGAGAGGATTTTCATGCCTGAAAAATTTACTGCATTTATCAAAAAATATTATCCTGTTTTCTTGTTTCTCCTGATAATGCTGATGTTTCTGTTCCTGTCGGAAGCCTCTGATGCGGATGCCGAAACACCCTATATCAGCCATACATTTATTGTAGAAACCTATCTCGCCGAAACCGAAACAGAATCTGATACCGAAGCCGATACGATTCCGGAATCATCCGAGAATATCGAAACGGAAACCGAAATCTCAAAAGAAATCATCGAAACCGAAGAACCGGAAACAGGAACAGAACCTTCTGAAACAAACGAATCTGTTCTTCTGGAAGATGTTCCGTATTATTCACAGGAATACATTCTTCCGACCGGATGCGAAATCGTCAGTGCCAAAATGCTCCTCAGCTACTACACGCACGAAGAACCCGATATTCAGGAGATGATTTCCTTCCTGAACTGTGAATATCCTGTCGAAATTGACGGATATACTTATGCACATCATCCTGAAGATGCCTTTGTCGGCAATCCGGAAACTGACCATAGTTTCGGATGCTTTGCACCGATTATCACGGAAGTGCTGAATCAGTTTCTTCCGGATGGCTTGCAGGCGGAAGATATTTCCGGAACGGAACTCCGAGAGATTGCAGAAACATATCTTCCGCAGGGCAAGCCCGTGCTTGTGTGGGCGACTATCGGTATGTGGGAAAGCTTTCCCAATGCCGGGTGGTATCTTCTCGATAAAGACGGCAATCCTACTAATGAATGGTATGACTGGCTCGCCAATGAACATTGCATGGTGCTGGTCGGCTATGATGATGACTATTACTATTTCAATGACCCTTATGATTCTCACGGACTGATTTCCTTCGGACGTTAGAAAACCGAAAAACGCTACGAAGAAATCGGAAAATATGCTGTCGTGGTAACAGAATCCTAAAATTAATATTATCATGGATAAATTTGAAAAATTAATTTCTCTGGAAGAAAAAACAATCTCTCCGGAGGATGTCTCCCTGATTTATGAATGCCTTACCGATGAAGATGCTCTCCTCCGCAGTGAGGCGGTCAGCCTGCTTTCCCGTCCGGAACTCAAGGACATAGAAAAAGACATTCAGATTCTGCTTTCTATGTGTGAGGATGCAGATGCTCTCGTCCGTACGGAAGTTTATGATGTTCTGTCTGCATTTATTGATAAGAGAATTCCTGAACGGCTTCGGCAGGCCATTCTGCACGAACCGGATGAAATCGCCCGCAGTTATGCCATTATGTCATGGGCGGACTCCGTTCGGGATTTTGTTTCTGATTTTTCAGAGCCGATTGCATTTATTCAAAAGTATCAGAAAACGGAAACTTCCGAAAGCTGTCTTCTGTCGTATGCCTATGCACGGTATCTGTTTCATGATGCCGGAAGTCTTGAAAAGATGCTCTCGTTCCTGAACAGCGAAGATTATCGAATCCGATGCTCTGTTGTGAATTCGCTCCGATATGCGCATGAACAGGATTTATCCGTTATCTGTCAGGCTTTCCGGAACTGTTATGCATCCGAAGAAACCAGAGCTGTCCGCTCGACAATTGAAAGTTTTTTCCGGTTTCATAATCAGTATGCACTTTAAATTTCAGAATAAATTATCAAAAAAATAAACCGTCCTGAAAAGACGTTTTTTTCTGTCAGAAAGGATGATTATCATGGCTAAAAAAGATAAAATTCAATACGTCTGCGCCGAATGCGGATGGACAACTTCCAAATGGAGCGGATTCTGTCAGGGATGTAAAAAATGGAATACGCTCGAAGAAGTACTTCCCGAAATCTCACAGGAAAATCATCCTGTCATCGATTTATCGGGCAGAATTCACAAAATCGCGGATATCAGCTGTGAAAATGAAATCCGCTACAGTACCGGATGCGGTGAACTCGACAGAGTGCTCGGCGGAGGCCTCGTGAAAGGCTCGATTGTTCTGCTCGGCGGTGAACCTGGTATCGGAAAAAGTACGCTGTTATTGCAGATTTGTCAGTTTATGGGCGAAAATCATATTGTCCTGTACGTTTCCGGAGAAGAATCCGGCAGACAAATCCGGCTTCGCGCCGAACGTCTCGGCGTTTCCTCCGATAACCTCTATATTCTCACTGAAACCGATGCACAGGCCGTCTGTGATACTATCGGCATTTCCAAGCCGGATATTGTCATCATCGACTCGATTCAGACAATGCAGATAACTCAGATTTCTTCTACCCCAGGGAGTCTGACACAAGTCCGCGAATGTACTAACTTATTCATGCATACCGCGAAAAAACTTGAAATTCCGACATTGATTGTCGGCCATGTCAACAAGGACGGCGCAATCGCAGGGCCTAAAGTGATGGAACATATTGTCGATACTGTTCTTTTCTTCGAGGGAGAACGTCACATGAGCTATCGCGTTCTGAGAGCCGTCAAGAACCGTTTTGGCTCGACAAACGAAATCGGTGTGTTCGATATGCAGGACAAAGGCCTGAAAGAAGTCGAAAATCCATCTCAGATGCTCCTTGCCGGCCGGCCTCTTGGAGTTTCGGGGACTTGCATTGCCTGCGTCATGGAGGGTTCGCGCCCGATTCTCGCCGAAGTGCAGACTTTGGTATCAAAAAGCGGATATTCCTCCCCGAAACGAACTGCCACCGGATTCGACTATAATCGGATGTCGTTATTATTAGCCGTTCTCGAAAAGCGTTTCGGACTGGCTTACGGCGCACTGGATGTCTATCTGAACATTGTCGGCGGATTCCGTCTGGATGAGCCTGCCGGAGATTTGCCGGTTGCCTTAGCCCTGTATTCCAGCCTGACGGACAAGCCGATTCCGGATAAACTAATTGCCATCGGAGAAGTCGGACTCGCCGGAGAAATCCGGAATGTTTCGCATATCGTCAAGCGCGTGGAAGAAGCGCGGCGCATGGGCTTTGAACTCTGCATCGTTCCGAAACAGGCTCTCAATGCTCTGCCGAAAAGTTCCAAAACGCTCCGGATTTTCGGCGTGGATAACTTAAGGCAGTCTTTCGGCGTACTGGCGAAACTCGATTCCGAACAGCAGGAGCAGACGGATTAAATCACTCCGTATTCTATTTCCTCGGCAATCACTGACCAGTAATTTTCCGAATCGGAGAAAGCATTTTTATCTAATTTCAGAATCTGCTGACGAAATTTGTCAGCAGATTGTTTTTCTTCTTCTTCTGATTGCGTCAGTGAACGGCTCTCACAAAATTTCTGAAATATTTCTATTTCTTTTCTGAATACTTCCGGAGAGGATGCAATATAGACAGCATAATTTTCTTCAGATTCTTCGGTATCCAGAGAGAAAACAGCTCCATTTTCAGCAATGCCGACTAAAATCGAATTCAGTCCCCAGTCTTTGGCGATTATCTGATATTTCTGCTGATGCAGAATCATGTCATAGCAAGCGGAATCTTCCAGAAATTTCAGCTCCAATATGTATGATTCTGTCCATTCTTTGAATATTCTGATAATGTCGGTTAATTTTCCGGCATCTCCCATACCCTGAAAAATTTTGTTCCTGACACTGCACACAATCCAGTCATTATCTCCGTTATCCGTTTTGATTTCACAGAACGGCTTATTTTCCAGCTCTGTTTCCTGTAGGTTAATGCTTACGCTCCAGCCAGGATTATCTAATGTATCAATTTTCACACCGTACAGATGCTCCCAGTCGCCGTCACAGTGATTCTGATACCAGTTTTGAAGCCATATCAGCAAATTCATTCTGACTTCACTCCTTATTTAAACGGTATACAGGGAAACTCTCCGCAGGCATCCCCGACCGGAAAGCCCAGAATTTCCGAAGCATTTTCACAGAATTCCGAAATCAAATCATTCCACAGCTGTTCCGGCAAATCTTCATTTTCAGAATAAAGCTGTAATCCGCCAGGTTCGACAGAATGCGTAATGCCGTTTGCATTCAGTTTTAGAACTGATGGCAGAAGTTTCATCCATAATTCATCCGGAATTGTCCAATGGATATTCAAAGTAATATCCTGATTCATAAAATTCTCTCACTTTCTGATATAATATTTTTTCCAGAAGCTCAGGGCTTCTGTATATTCATCTCCGCACCAGCGGAGCACACCATTTTCCCACAATGCCTTGAATTTCTTTTCATCCCGACAGAGATAAAACCGATAATCACAGATACACCAACTGCAATATAATTTCTTATAGCCTGCTTTTCCTGTTGGCATAAAACAACTTCTTCTGACGGCACGATTTGCAAAATTTTTCGGACTTCTTCCATGTGCATCAGAAGCACTGTCCTTGCAGACCGGAAATTTTTTATAACTTCTGCTCACAGCCTTCTCCTTTCGGATTTCGGAAAAAACAAAACCGCCGGAATTTCCAGCGGTTTTTTATGGGCCATCGGGGACTCGAACCCAGGACCATCCGGTTATGAGCCGGGAGCTCTGACCAACTGAGCTAATGGCCCAACTTGATATGACAAAAGAGCGGAAAACCGCTCTTTTGAAAATTATGCCGGCACTTATCTGATTTCCCGGGCCGTCACCAGCCAAGTATGTTCGACGTGAGAGAGCTTAACTGCCGTGTTCGGAATGGGAACGGGTGGAACCTCTCTGCCATCAGCACCGGCTTTGAAAACAGAATACAGAATCTCA
>JAFUWP010000066.1 GCA_017483405.1 Oscillospiraceae bacterium
CGGTTCAGAAGGTTCTTCCGTCTGTTCAAACAGCTGGGTGACGAGTTCGGTGATGGTCTGGGTACGCTGTTCGGAATTGAGGCACATGCCCTTCATGATGGCATCAGAAACATTTTTCGGGATATTCTGATTGAGTTCATAAGGCGCGCTGAGATTATCCTGCCGGAGACGGCTGGGGGCATCGACAGGCTGACAGCCGGTCAGAAGCCGGTACAGTACCGCGCAGATACCGTAAACATCTGTGAAAGTATCCTGTTTTGCGCCTGGGGTATACTGTTCCGGCGCGGCATATCCCTGAAAAATTTCCGAAGGCAGTTCCAGATGCAGTGTCCTGACGGCGTAGATGCTGAAACCGCATAACTGTAATTCGCCCTTCGGGGTGACATAGATAGTATCCGGACTGATTGCCCGATGCAGTACATGATTATTATGCATCAGGCTGAGGGTTGTGAAGAATGTCGGGAACATTGAAGAAACGTGATGCCATGTCAGTTCGCCGGCATTTTCTTTCAGGTATTCGACCAGCTTGATGCCTTCCAGATATTCATACACTACATAAGTCGTATTATTGGCCGTGAACATATCCAGTGTAGGGATGATATGCTGAAGATTGCGCATCTGGGCTAAATTTCTGTTCAGGTCAGTAAATTCGGCCATCAGTGCCTTATACTGCACGACATGTTCAGGCGGAACGCTGATGGTGGCTCTGCCTCTCACGCGTTTGCACAGACCCACGGGCATATATTCGCGAATCAGCACTTTACAGCCGATAGATGCATTATAACCGATATAGTTCGCGCCTTCGCTGTTATGTCCGATTTTGACACCGAGAGTATATCGCTCATTGAGTTCCGTACCAGGGGGAGCATAATCGGGGTCATAGGGCTTATCATCCGGATAGCCGCAGTAAGGGCAGATTCTGAATCTTGCCGGTTTCATTTCCATGCAGTTGTAGCATCGGATTTTTTCATCCATCCTGACCTATTCCCCTTTCTGATTTTGGATTTGATAACACAGCCCTGATGAGGGTCATCAGGTCTGTCATTTATTATGATAGCATATTTTTGAGATGTTGTCAACTTTTTTACGGATTTGTCAATCATTTATTTTCAGAATTGTATTTGTTTTGTAATATTCTTTTATTTTTCAGCAATTTTTATCCTGCTGTCGAATTTTAGTCCTGTGATAAATCAGAATTTAAAAAATCCGGATATTTCTGTTTTGTCGGGAACGCATTTCAGCGTAATGCTTTCATTTCACTTTTTCTGAGATACATTGCTTTATCTGCACGGTTGAAAACATTCTCCACGCAGTCATCAATGTCAGGATGATAGACAGCATATCCAATAGCGGCAGAAACCTTTTCCCATGGCTCACCGTCAGCTTGCTCAATTGTCGTGTTAAACTTTTGAATAAGTTCTTCTATATGTTTGTAATCTTCATTTTCGAGGATAACCACGAATTCATCTCCGCCTATACGAAAAACAGGAGAATGTGCAAATATACGGCAGACGATTTCACAGCATTTACAAATGGTGATATTACCCATTTCATGGCCATACGTATCATTTACCAGTTTCAGAAAATTGACATCAATTACAGCAAATCCGAATTTTATGTTGTCTTTCTGCATTCGCCATGTCAGTTTCTGAAGTTCTTCTTCATAGGCATTTCTGTTTCGGATACCAGTCAGAGCGTCTTTCCTTGCCAGTTCTGATTCAATGTCCACTTGTTTTTTTGTGTGAGACAGTTCATCAGTGGTTTTGACAAGATTCTTCATATACTGGTCCAGTTCCAGAATCATGTCCGAAGTCTGGTTTGACAGCATACAAAGCTCATCTGTGCCCTTCATCCTGATTTCACTGGCAATGCCTGAATCCTTATACATTGCATAGCGCGCGACTGACTGGGAAAGATGTGATATTTTACTGATATATCTGCGGTGAATAATCAGCAATGCGACAGCAGAAGTCAGAAGCAGAATCACGGCAATTGTGATAAGCTGGCGGACTGTATTTATCGCAATTGCTTTGTTATAGTCTGCAATTTCTATTTCCGTGCCGATGAGTCCTAATTTTTCTCCGTTGATATAAAGAGGATGATACCATGCATACGTTTTTCCGTACTCATTGTCATAGCTTTCGGGTTCAGAAGGAGCATATCCGGTATTCCATGCTTCCCATATCTTTTCATGATTTTCTGGCTGTTCATCCACTACATCACCCAAAAGCAGGTTGATGTCATCTTTTGTTTCCCGAACACCATCCAGCACAAACATGACATCCACGCCCTCTCCGGTAGGAACGAAATAATAGGTATAGGACAAACCGAACTGTTTGTTTGCCTTCTCGAAAAGCAGGAGATAATATTCATGATTGTAAACAGCATAAGCATACTGTATCTCTTGAGTGAGTTCTTCAAATTGAATATCTTCCCTGAAAACTTTTTTCGGGTAGGTTTCAGCAAACATCCGCTCATATTTCTGTCTGGCTTCTAAAGCATCCTGTTCGGTAAAATCGGCGGGAATATCCATATCCTGATAATGCTCGATAAAATATTCCTGATATTCTGCAAAATCACTTCCGTCTGCTTCCAGACTCGCCGCAAGATAAGCCGCCAGATTCTGAAGTGTATGTTCCTGCTGTTCCTGATAGATTTGTGTCTGATTGGCATACGTTGCAATTCCTGTTGCAGTGAGTGTCAATATGATAAAAATCAGAAAAATACTCCCAAAATTAAATAACAGCCCATGTTTTTTCTTATTCATATATGTCCCCCATATTATGCCTCAAAATTCGGATTTATCTTATCAGCCAAAACTTATCCCAATCCGGAATTCTTTAAAGCTGAATGAGATTCTTATTCAGGAGTTCCTGTGCCGCGAGCAGAATGCTGATTCTGCCGCTGTTCCAGCTCAGACCGCCCTGAAGCCATGCCGCATAAGGCGGACGGAGAGGCCCGTCAGCAGAAAGCTCAATAGATGCGCCGTTTGTGAATGCGCCTGCCGCCATGATAACCTGATTTTCATACCCTGGCATGTCCCACGGTTCAGGAGTGACGTAGGCATCAACAGGAGAACCCTTCTGAATTCCCTGACAGAAAGCAATCAGATTTTCCGGTGTTTCGAGTTCGATTGCGGTAACAATATCGCCTTTCGGGTCATTGGTGCTGGGAGTGCATTTAAATCCGAGCATTGTGAACAATTCAGAGGCGAAAGAGGCTGTTTTCAGGGCATTGGCAACCACATCGGGCGCGAGATACAGCCCTTGAAACAGTTCCCGATTCATGCCGAGCGTACAGCCGACTTCCTTTCCGAGTCCGACACATGTCAGCCGATAGGCACATAATTCCACAAGATTCGACTTTCCGGCGATATAACCGCCGGTTCTGGCGATACCGCCTCCGGCATTCTTAATCATCGAACCGATGATGATGTCTGCCCCGATGGCCGGCGGTTCAATTTCTTCAACAAATTCGCCGTAGCAGTTATCCGTCATGATGATGATTTCCGGATTGGCCTTCCGGATAGTCTGACAGAGTTCTTTCAGTTCGGCGATGGTGAAAGCGGTTCTTAGGTCATAACCGCGGGAACGCTGGATATAGGCGATTTTTGCGCCTTTGAGATTTTCAGAAACGGCTTTTAAATCCGGCTTGCCTTCGGGGGTCAGGTCAATGATTTTATATCTGACTCCGAAATCTTTCAGAGAACCATTTCCGGCTGTTCCGGTGATGCCGATGACTTCATGAAGGGTATCATAAGGCGTTCCGGTGACGAAAACAATTTCATCATCCGGCCGGAGCAGGCCGAATAAAGCCACACTCAGCGCGTGAGTGCCTGATACAAAATTATGCCTTACAAGCGCATCTTCCGTACCGAGTACCTGTGCCCAGACCTTATCGAGAACATCACGGCCGAAATCGCCGTAACCATAGCCGGTGCTTGCGCCGAAACAGGCTTCACTGACTTTGTTATCGGCAAAAGCTTTCAGGACTTTTGCGGAATTATGTCTTGCTGTCCGGTCGATGTTCGCAAAACATGCGGAACAGTTAGCTTCTGCCTGTTCTGCGAGGGTTTCCAGACGGGAATCTATTTCAAAAAAATCATGTATTGCCATTGTCGAGTAATCCTTTCGTGATGCTGTCCTGAGCGTCTTCGGAGCGTTCGAGCACATATTCGGTATCAATCACGGTGAATCCGATTTCGCGGTAGAAACTTTCCCGAATATCGAGCGCATACAGAACAGCTTTTTTATCGAACTGCGCCAGCCATCCGGCGAGCCACCGGAGAAATGTTCTTGCATGGCCGAGCCCTCTTGCCTCCGGCAGAGTGGCCACCTGTCCGACAAGTACATGATTATCAATATCGAACATGATGGTAGCAGTTGTACTTTTTTTGTAAGTCAGCACATGACTGACTCCGTGACGGCATCGGTGGGAAGTATCCGTCAGCCAGAGGGAATAATCTTCCAGATTCGGGAAACCGGCATGAAGTATCTGATAGACATCCTCCAGCGAAGGGTTAAATTCTACAGATTCTTCCTCGAAGCTGGAATCCTTATCCGGCAGAAGCTCGAATGTTGTCCGGTGCAGTGACTGATATTCCGGCATAAGACGGGCGAGCTGTTCTCTGACAGGTTCATTGCATTCGATGCGAAACGGCTGATGCATTCTCAGGAAGGATGCAAGATTTTCAGTTTCGGAGTCATCAGCACTGACAATCAGCACGGTGCTGTTGAAATACAGCATGATGCCGTCTTCGCCGACTGTATAGAACTGACAGAACGGATAATCAATGCCGTAGGCTTTATAATACGAATACATTTTTCTGCCGCGCCAAGTCTTGCGGAGCAGATAGGTATTCAAATCGCAGTCTTTTGTAATTTTTCTAATCATAATTCATGTATTCTTTCCAGCATTTTTTCAGCCAGCTGATAAGTTTGTGTCATATCACTGATTTGTGCGGTACAGTACGGCGAATGCAGATAACGGCATGGAACCGAGAGGGCAAGCGTTCTCACGCCGTCTCTTGATACATGGACTGCACCGGCATCATTACCGCCGGCGATACGGGATTTCGTCTGACAGGGGATGTTTAATTTCTGTGCTTCTGCAAAAGCATTCTGATATAATTCTTTATCGTAGATGGTTGACCTGTCCATGAATAAGGCGACTGCGCCTTTTCCGAGATGACATACGGCACTGCCGTCATGAACGCCATCGAGGTCGGCGGCGGTTGTGGTTTCGAGAATCAGGGCAAAATCCGGATTGATGGCATAAGCCGCAGTTCTGCTCCCTCTCAGGCCGATTTCCTCCTGTACGAAAAAGCCGAACCATGTATCATAAGTGATTTCGGATTCCAGTAATTTCAGCATGGCGGCGCATCCGAAACGGTCGTCAATGGCTTTGGAGGCGACACGATTTCCGCCGAGTTCCGTCCATTCGCTGTGATAGCAGACGGAATCTCCCTGAAGAACCTGTAAAGCAAGAGTTTCTTCTCTGGAAGAAGTTCCTAAATCGAGAATCAGATTTTTCTTAGCAGGTTTTTCTTCGCGTTCCTTATCGCTTAACTGATGGACGGGCTTGCATCCGATAACGCCGAATCTTCCGGTTTTCGGGAGAAA
>JAFUWP010000067.1 GCA_017483405.1 Oscillospiraceae bacterium
ATTTAAGACTGCTTGATAAATTTATTGCAGTTTCGGCATACAAGAACATTCAGCCGTTATTGTTACTGACAAAAATTGATTTGGCATCTTATGAGGCAATTTATCAGCTATACAGTTCGATACAGATTCCGATTCTGCCTGTTGATTATCAGAATCCCGAAACCCTCGAAGCCGTCCGCGATGCTTTCAAAAATAAAGTCAGTGCGCTGACAGGCAATTCCGGTGCAGGAAAATCGACTCTGCTCAATGCGCTGGATTCGACCCTTGCTATTCCGACAGGCGAAATCAGTCAGAAACTCGGCAGAGGAAAGCATACTACCAGACATGCCCAGCTCTATCCGCTGGCAAGCGGCGGCTATATCGCCGATACCCCTGGTTTTTCGACATTCGATACCATGCGTTATGCCGTCATCCGAAAAGAAGAACTCGCCGACTGCTTTGTCGAATTTGCCGAATATCAGAATCAATGCAGATTCCATGACTGCTCCCATACCTGCGAGAAAGGCTGTGCCGTGCTCGAAGCCGTCAGAGAAGGCAAAATCCCTGAAAGCCGTCATCAAAGTTACTGCGAAATGTACGAAGAATCGAAACAAATCAAGGAGTGGGAACTATGAAAACCTGTGTGATTATTGCCGGTGGAGATGTGACAGAAACCATCCGGATTCCGGAACAGGCACTTATCCTATGTGCGGACAGCGGCTATCAACACGCGCTGAAACAGAATATCAAGCCGGATGTGCTGATTGGCGATTTCGATTCCTATACGAATAAGCTTCCGGAAGATATTAAAATTGTCCGCTATCCGGTCGAGAAAGACGTTTCTGATACATGGGCTTGCGTGGAGTATGCGAAAGAAAAAGGCTTTGATACTTTCAAAATCTATGGTGCATTCGGCGGTGACAGAATCGACCATAGTATCGCAAATTTGCAGATGCTCCGGAACATTGCCGAAAAAAATCTGACTGCTGTGCTGTATTATAAAAAACAGGTACTCACCAATCTGAATGCCGGAGAAACAGATTTTCTGATTCCGGATTTCTATCCTTATTTTTCGCTGTTTGCGCTTTCCGAAGTTTGCAGAGGCGTGACGATTACAGGCGCGAAATATCCGCTTGAAAATGCAGAACTGAAAAATTCTTTTCCGCTGGGATTAAGCAACGAAGTGAGTACAATCGCCGGAGCTTACGTTTCTGTACAGGAGGGGAATCTTCTGCTTGTGATGACGGCAAAATAAATCCGGATTTATGACAGGAGAAATCGCGATGAATTCAGAAATAAAAGATTATTATAATGATATTATAAAAATGTGTGAAGTCTATATTTCACTTAGAAGTCGCTGTGAAATGGATTCCCCTGCAACAGAACAGGAAATTTCAGAATGGGAAAATAAAATCGGAAATCCATTGCCGTCCGCCTATCGGGAGTGGCTCGGAATGACAAAGCATTTGCGCATAGACGGCGGTTTTCTGGAATTGTTCCCCCCTGTCGGAGCTATCGGAGATGAGAAAATCTGTATCGGCTCTGTAATAGGGGGCGGCGATGATTATTATTTTCATTTCAGAAACAATCAGTTTTATCGTGAGTTTGACGGCGAAATAGAATTTTTTGATTCTTTTACGGATTTGCTGGATGACTTTTATCGCGAACTCGAAATGAGAGCCGATTCAAAATATGGTGACAAATGGCTAAAAGTATATGATAAACTGTTCCCCGATGAATAAATTCTGATTTGTCGCCGAAAAATCATCTGTCACAAAAATCCTGATTCTGCATAGGATATACTATACTGAATTCAGGAGGGATTTACTTATGAAAATCGTTGTGATTAAAAGCCCGAAGGTTCTTGCAGGAGTGCTCCGTTTTGTATTCGGCATCAAGAAAGAACCCGAAACTGAATAAAATCAATGCCATGAAACGGAAATTCCATTTCATGGCATTTTTTCAGGAACTGACTTTTCTGGTGTTGAATGGCTGATACATCAGACCGTGATGATTGCAGTACCAGTACAGACAGCCGTTTCCGCGGAGCGGAAATCTTGCCTGTGCATTGCCTTCCGGATACAGACGGACAATTTCAGCACGTTCTGTCGTGATGCTCGCGATAAAGGAGATATAATGCTGTTTGGTCATTTCATGCGGAATTGTGATGAAATATTCATCCTCTGTTTTTTCGATTTGTATCTGATGGGCTTCATCCGGAAGTTCGGCTTCTGTCACCGGAAGGGTAATTCCGCAACAGCTGATAACGGCTTCTCCCATCGTATGAATGATGTTTCCGCACACTGGACAGATATAGAAACACGAACGGAGCATGTTGCCGGAAATATTCCGGTTAGTCACGCATCCGCCGGAAAGCAGTTCCGTGATGGAAATCTTCAGCGCATTGGCAAGCGGTTCGAGCAGAGTAATATCCGGAAAGCCTCTGCCGGTCTCCCATCGGGAGACGGCCTTGTCACTGACGTTGATTTTTCCGGCAAGTTCTGTCTGAGTCAGATTCTGCGCCTCACGCATGGTTTTGATAAGTGCGCCTGTTACATAATGATTCATGAAAAATCATCTCCTTTTTGTATTTTGATAACTCTATCATAGCATGAATATGACCGAAATGCAACCTATGAAACGTAGAGAAACAGCATTTTCGATTTCGATTCCGCATAGAATATAGCAAAATCCTGAAAGGAGCTTGTATCATGCCGGAAGATGATGAAGTCATTCTCGAAATTCCCGAACAGAATCCGGAGGAGGAAGAAGCATCGGAATGGATTCCCCCCGTCCTGAAAAAAGCTGAAAATTCGCATAAAAAACAGAGTATCGCGGATGTGTTTTTTATACAGTATATTATCTGCATTGTGATTCTGACGGTTCTGTTTTCGGTCAGGCTGTGGGATGAGCAGAGCTTTCAGAACGCTGTGAATCAGTTTGAATCCGCGACTCATGCGGAATCTCTGCCGTGGGTTCTGGATATTATCGAACAGGTGAAACAGCTTTGGAACTGAGATTTCAGAACTGCCGGATTGTGATGGATTTCAGTTTTCCGGCGATGCTTGCGATATTGTTTCTACAGTCGGATGCCGATTTGCTGAAACAGGCATTTCTTGTCTGCCTGATTCACGAACTCGGACACGGGCTTGTGATGTGCCTGACGGAATCTGGTATACGGGAGATTCGGTTCTATGCTTCCGGCATCCGGATGAAGACAAATGCCTGTCTGCTTTCTGACGGGAAGATGCTGGCTGTTTATTTCAGCGGTCCTCTGATGAATCTGATTTGTGCTGTTTTGTTACGGAATATCAGTCCGGTGACGGCAGTGCTCCATCTGGGGATGGGGATATTCAATCTTCTGCCTTATCGGATTCTGGACGGGGGGGCGATACTGGAAACTTTTTTTGAAAACAGACCTGTATTTTTAAAAATCCGCAGTATTTTTTGTATGATGCTGTCGGCGGTGAGCGTATTTTGTTTATATTACTGGAAAATTGAGAATCCAGTGCTGTATCTGACGGCGGTTTATCTGGCATTTTCCGAAATTGCAGTTGACAAATGCCTCTCTTTGTGATAAAATAGGAATCGTATGGTATTTTTAAGAAAGGGGTTTTGTATGAAATGGGGATTAGTACAATCAGAACGGTATTTTATATTCTGACAGTTTCAGTAAGCGGCGGCTTATTTCTGTATACTGTCGTTGCAGGCGGCCTGACGTGGATAAAAGCATCCAATGCAGGCATTTTGCAGTTTCATAAAATCTTTCATCGGATGTTTTACTGGTGTTATTACCTGATTGTTATCGTCAGTCTGGTGATTTCCGTACTGAATTTTACGGAAGCACATTCCTGTCGGGATGTGCTCGAAGCCAGTCAGACAGTCGGCATACAGGCCTTTATCGCTTATGAAGAACAAAACGGAGAAATTGAAATTCCGGATGAAAATTTGTACATGTCACTGAAACAGCAGGAATATACAGAACAGATGCATCGCCATCAGCAGAACGGATTTTTTTATTTATTTATGGCAATGCTCTGGTTTTCGATGATGATGCTCAATACAGGGTTTGTGACTCAGAAGGGCTATTATCCGATGGGTTCGCTCAAACCGCGGAAACTGCTCGCCGAAGCCAAAGAAGGCGAATTGCAGTTTTATCTTCTGCCACTCAAACGCGGAGAGGGAAACAAGCCTCTGCTGAAAATGAAGGATACCCCCGAAAACCGAAGTTATTTTGCATCTCTAATTCAGAAAAGAAAGGGAGTGAATCTCAGCTGATGCTGAATTCCAGAATAGAGCCGTTTCTGCTGGATGTGCAGAAACCATCGCGCTATACAGGCGGTGAAATCGGCGAAATCATCAAGGACAAGTCAAAGATTGATGTCAGGTTTGCGTTCTGTTTTCCGGATATTTATGATGTCGGCATGTCGCATCTGGGCATGAAAATTCTGTATGCGCTGATTAACGAACGGGAAAACTACTGGTGTGAGAGAGTGTTCGCGCCGTGGACGGATATGGAAGAAATCATGCGGAGGGAACAGATTCCGCTTTATGCGCTCGAAAGCGGTGACGAAATCCGGAATTTTGATTTTATCGGATTTACTCTGCAATATGAAATGTCCTATACGAATATCCTGAATATGCTGGATTTAGCCGGTGTTCCGGTGTTACGGAAGGACAGGGGAGAGCAGATTGCTCCGCTGGTTGTCGGCGGAGGGCCTTGCGCCTGCAATCCTGAACCGATTGTCGATTTTTTCGATTTGTTTATTCTCGGCGAGGGCGAAGAAGTCAATCTTGAACTGATGGATTTATATCACCAAATGAAACAAGCAGGGGCATCTCGTTCGGAATTCCTGAAATCTGCATCGCAGATAAAGGGCATCTACGTGCCGTCACTCTATGAAGTCGATTATCATGAGGATGGTACTGTCAGAAGCATTACCGCGCTGGAAGGCGCACCCGAAAAGATTCAGAGACGTGTCATGACGGATATGAATCAATCCTACTATCCGGAACAGATTGTCGTGCCGTTTCTGGAAACGATTCATGACAGAGTTTCGGTGGAAGTCCTGAGAGGATGCATCCGCGGATGCCGATTCTGTCAGGCCGGATTCTTATACAGGCCGTTTCGGGAGAAGTCCGCAGATGTGATTTGTCAGCAGGGGATTGCCCTCTGTCAGAATACTGGTTATGATGAATTATCACTTTCCTCTCTGAGCACAAGCGACCATTCCCAGATTGAAGAAATTCTTGATAATCTTCTGGAATATACAGAACATCAGCATATTAATTTATCACTGCCGTCTCTGAGAATTGATAATTTTTCAAAATCGGTGCTCGAAAAGGTCACAACCATCCGGAAAAGCGGTCTGACCTTCGCTCCCGAAGCCGGAACGCAGAGACTCCGCGATGTCATCAATAAGAACGTCACCGAAGAAGAAGTCATGAGAACCTGTCAGATTGCCTTCGAGGGCGGTTACACCACTGTTAAGTTATATTTCATGATGGGTCTGCCTACCGAAACGGATGAAGATGTTGCCGGTATCGCGGATTTGGCGCAGAAGGTTGTGAATCTGTTCTACGATATGCCCGAACGCGCTAAGGGAAAATTACAGGTTTCCATCAGTACGGCGACATTTGTCCCGAAGCCGTTCACGCCGTTCGAGTTTGAACCGCAGGCTACAAAAGAAGAAATTCTCCGGAAACAGCAGATTCTCAAAAAAGCTGTCAAGTCCAAGAAAATCAAAACGATGATGCATGTTTCTGACATCAGTCTGATGGAGGCTGTTCTCGCAAGAGGTGACAGAAGAATCTGCAAAGTTATCTACGATGCTTGGAAAAACGGCTGTCATCTGGACAGCTGGGATGAGTTCTTCTATGCCGATAAGTGGTATGATGCTTTCACAAAAAATCATCTCGACCCTGCGTTCTATGCCAATCGTACCAGAAGTTATGAGGAAGTCATGCCGTGGAGTCATATCGATTATCTGGTATCGAAACGCTTTCTGATTCGCGAAAATCAGAAAGCCCATGCCGAACAGACGACTCCGCCCTGCCGTCAGGCATGTTCCGGATGCGGTGCAAATCAATGTCTTGGGAGGGCTTGTTTTTGAAAGAATACAGAATCCTGTTTGAAAAAAAGGGCATCAGCAAATATATTTCCCATCTGGATTTGAACCGATGCATGATAAGAGCTGTCCGGCGTTCCGGACTGCCGGCATGGTATACGGAAGGATTCCATCCGCATTTATACCTGATGTTTCCGCTCGCCCTGTCGCTCGGATTAGAAAGCGAATGTGAAGTCATGGATTTGCGCCTGACAGAAGAACTCCCCGAAGATGAAATTCTGGACAAGCTGAATTCTGTTCTGCCGTCCGGCCTTCATGCGCTCGAAGTCCGTGAACCGAAAATGTCAGCGATGGACATCACCGGCGCGGAATATCAGGTCAGAATCTCCTGTCCGGATGTCGATTTGTTATCACTCTGGAATGATTTTATCAGTCAGCCGGAAATCCTG